>JANWKX010000042.1 GCA_025451145.1 Vampirovibrionales bacterium | reverse complement strand
GATTTTGAGAAGGAACTTTCCGTCATCGGGGTGAGAAGCATTCACGGCGAGTTTGTGCATTACGCTGTGGCTGAAAATCAGCATCATCGTCATATTTTGGATGTTTCTATGATTCCGGCAGGGATTGAGCCTGATATTCAGCAGGAGGCTATCGCTATTACACGGGACCTCATGGCCCAGTTAAACATGGTGGGGGTGCTCTGTGTCGAGTTTTTCCTCACCCGGTCAGGGCAGCTTTTAATTAATGAAATCGCGCCAAGGCCCCATAACTCAGGCCATTGGACCCTCGATGCCGCCATTACAAGCCAGTTTGAACAGCAGGTTAGGGCCTTATGCGGTTTGCCTCTGGGGGCGACAACGCAAACCTATCCTGCCGCCATGGCCAATCTGCTGGGGGATCTGTGGGAAAATGGTGAGCCAGACTGGGTTCAATTGCTGGATTATCCCACCGTTAAGCTTCATCTCTATGGGAAAACCGAGGCCCGCCTAGGCCGGAAGATGGGGCACCTGACGGCACTGGGGGTTGATGGTCAATCGCCGGAAGCCCTGGTGAAAAAAGCACGCTCCAGTCTCATGCAGCCTTTAAAAGAGAGCCTTTGCAACAGATAAATCCCAGATTACTTGAACAAGGCCGCCACTGGTATTGCGGGGAGTGGGGCCGCAGGCCCCAAAATCCCAAGGGGTGGGGTTTGGGGAGGGAAAGTCCCCAATATCAATTTGTCTTGATCGGGTCATCAGAGATAAATCACTCCCACCAAGATTAGATGGTTGGGGAATATTTTATCTCTGTTTAAGGTGTTGAATAATAAAAGATACGCTCGTTTGCAAGGGGTGCTCCCTCGTTTCCTTCCAAAAAGCTGCCGTTTGGCAGCCTTTTTTTTGCCTGGATTTTAAGAATCGAATGAGCGCCTGTCTGATTACCCCTGTGATTAGTCCGATGAAGGATGCCCTGTGTTCGTTTTCCGATTAGCATTCATGTCATTCCTCTTGAAACTTCAAGCAGCAACGGGAATTTAAGAAGGTAAGCCAATATGCGGCTTGGCAAACGCGCTCGTAATCCGGTTCAAAAGGAGTCTTCTAACCGTGTTGAGGCATTAGGTCAGTTGGCGCAAGTGGCCACTCAGGATGTCGATACGGTGTTAAAGACTTTGAATAGCAGTCCTGATGGCCTGGCAGAATGCGAGGCCAAGGCCCGTCTTAAAAAATATGGATTGAACGAACTGGCCCAGGAAAAACCAAGACCGTGGTATATTTCACTGCTCTTGAATTTTAAAACCCCGTTTAACTTGCTCTTGATGACCGTGGCCCTTGTCTCTTATTTGACTGGCAGCATTGATGCCACCATCATTATTTCGTTTATGGTGCTTCTCAGTGTTTTTCTCCGGTTTGTACAGGAACACCGTTCCAGCCAGGCTGCCGAAAAGCTGAAATCCTTGGTCAAGACCACCGCAACCGTGTTGCGGATCCCGGATACGGATAAACCGTCAGATAAGCCGCAAGCAGGCAAGTCTGTACGAGAAGAAGTGGCGATGAGCTGCCTGGTTCCAGGCGATATTGTGCACCTCTCTTCAGGCGATATGGTGCCTGCAGATATGCGCTTGGTGACGGCCAAGGATTTGATGATTGCTGAAGCGGCACTCACGGGTGAATCCATGCCTGTTGAAAAATCTGCTCAGACGGTGCAGAAACTGCCTGCCAATCCAATTGAGCTTCCCAATATCTGCTTTATGGGCACCAATGTGGTGAGTGGCACCGCCCTTGGCGTGGTGGTTTTGACGGGTCAAACGACGTATTTTGGATCGATTGCAAAGACCATTATTGAGCAAAAGGGGCCTACCAGCTTTGATCGAGGGATTAATGCCCTGAGCATACTCCTGGTCAAATTTATTGTGGTAATGGTCTCCATTATTTTTCTCATCAATGGTGTGTCGAAAGGCAACTGGGCAGAAGCGTTTTTGTTTGCTTTGGCCGTTGCCGTCGGCTTAACCCCTGAATTACTCCCCATGATCGTGACAACCAACTTGGCCAAAGGGGCAATCGCCATGTCCAAAAAAAAGGTCATCGTAAAGCGGTTGAATGCCATTCAAAACTTTGGCGCGATGGACATTCTTTGCACGGATAAAACGGGTACCTTAACCCAAAACAGAATTATTCTTGAGCAATCCTTGGATATTACCGGCAAGGAATGTGAAAAAACCATTGAATATGCTTATTTGAATAGTGCGAATCAAACCGGGTTAAAAAATCTGTTGGATGATGCCATCTTGAGGCACGTGGAAGAAGCCGGTGGACTGAAAATTCAGATTGAATGCCGGAAAATCGATGAAATTCCATTTGATTTCACGCGCCGCCGGATGTCGGTCATTCTCGAAAAGGACCATCAAACCCATCTGCTCATTTGCAAAGGGGCGGTCGAGGAGATTTTGCAGGTTTGCACCCAGGCAGAAGAGCCCGGGGGACAGCTTGTTCCTGTGGATAACACCCTTAAAGCACAATTGTTACCCGTGACAAGGGATTTAAATGAAGATGGATTCCGGGTCATTGCCGTTGCTTATAAAGAGGAGCCCATGGATAAAACGCATTTTTCAGTGACGGATGAGTCCGATTTGATTTTATTAGGCTATGTGTCCTTTTTGGATCCGCCCAAAGAAACGGCAATTGCTGCGTTGGCGGCTTTGGAACGGCATGGGGTGCATGTCAAAATCCTGACTGGAGATAATGAACTGGTGACCCGGAAAATTTGCAAGGATGTGCGATTGCCCATCCAAAACCGGATTTTGTTGGGCGCTGACATTGTGGCCATGGATGATAAAGCGTTGATGGAGGCCACGGATAAGGCGAATGTCTTCGCGAAGCTGACCCCTCAGAACAAGGATCGCATTGTTCGGGCCATTAGCCAAAAAGGTCATGTCGTGGGGTTTTTAGGGGATGGGATTAATGACGCCTCAGCGTTAAAAGCTGCGGATGTGGGGATTTCAGTCGATGATGCCGTGGATATTGCCAAGGAATCCGCTGATATTATTTTGCTGGAAAAAAGCCTGATGCTCCTTGAGGAAGGGGTTTTGGAAGGCCGCATGGTGTTTGGCAATATTATGAAATATATTCGGATGACCACCAGCTCCAACTTCGGGAATGTTTTTAGTGTGGTGGGCGCAAGCGCCATTCTGCCCTTTCTACCGATGCAGCCGATACAAATTTTGACTCAAAACCTGTTGTATGACTTTTCTCAAACCGGCATCCCTCTGGATACCGTTGATCCGGAATACCTGACCCAGCCCCGAAAATGGGAAATTCGCAATATCCGGCGGTATATGATTTGCTTTGGGCCCATCAGCTCTATTTTTGATTATGTGACCTTTGCCTTGATGTGGTTTGTGTACGGGGCCAATTCTATTGCGACCCAGTCGCTCTTTCAGTCCGGCTGGTTCGTGGAAGGGTTATTATCCCAAACCATTATTATTCATATGTTGAGAACGGCCAAAATTCCTTTCATTCAAAGTTGGGCCGCATGGCCATTAACGGCTCTAACAACGCTTATTTTATCAATCGGCATCTTCTTGCCCTTTTCTCCCCTGGGTCACGTGATCGGGTTGAGGCATTTGCCCCATAGTTATTTTCTCTGGCTGACTTTAATATTAATCAGCTACTGCATCCTGGTCCAACTGGTCAAAACCTGGTTTATCCGAAAATATGGCTATGATTAAGCCTAATTGAGGGTTAGACTTAACCTCTCGAACTGATAATCAAGATATGTAAAAAATCATACACAAATGGCAATAACGAATCTTGAGGTGCATTAATAGGAATATATTATAGGATAAATTTAAAAGTTCCCATCCGGTGGTGTGATGAACCTGGATGCGAGACTTGAGAAAGGATACCCATGTTAACCTCAATGCAGATTTCCGCTCATAGAGCTTCTTCAATGAATCATTCGACCGGATTGAGAACCTCTGCGGCTCAGGCAAATCAGGTTCACTTCTCAGGATTATTGCCAAGTCGAGGGGTTTCTCGCCAATTCGGAAGTACCACGGTTAAAATCAAGCCTGGCAGTATCACCAATATTAAGTGTGATGCATACGTTATTCCTCAATTCAGAAGAGCTGGAAAATTTCCGCATACGAGTGTTGCTGTTTCTCAGGCGGGGGCAAAAGCGGCCATAGAGGCCTATAATCCTTGGTTTGAGGCATATCAAGCTTCTCATGGTGGAGAGGTGCCCCCCATCGGAACTGCGCATTTAGTTCCCTGTGAGGGGCAGTACAAACCGAGTAACCGGCATTTCAAAGCGAAGAGTTTGATTCATGTTGCTTCAGTGGCTACTCGGGAGCCGTCTGTAGCTGCAGAGGCCTCCATGTACAATGCGCTGAAAGAAGCCAAAAATGCTGGCTTACACACCGTAGCTGCTCCTGCATTATCTACAGGGGATGTTGATGGGCTGCCCCCCTTTGGTTCAGCAATTGCCATGTTGAAGGGGATCCGCCGATTTGCAGAAGATGAACCTGGCTATCCAATGACTGTCTTTTTGGCGCCTTATGCAAAAAATAAAAGTGAGCAACTTCTTGCAAATTATTATTTTGAATCGGCTTTAGAAGGCCAAAGATAAAGGCTAGGGGGAACTTCGGATCTGTAATTAAATGTAAAAGAAGATGAGAAGTTTTTAGTAACACGCCGTCTTGAGAGGCCTTAATGGCAATATATTACACAGTTATTGAGTGCCCCCCTGTTTTGTCATTGAGGCAATTTTGGGTCTTCGACTTGATTTAACATTTTGCAAGTGGATTTAGGATGACGATTCGAGTTTTATTCCAGCCGGGAATACCAATAGCCGCTTTGCGCTTTTCGGGAAGTAAAAAGGTCTCTGCACCTAATCCGACCTTAACCATTAAAATGGGTAAATTTCTTCATCGCTTTCCTACGGCCAATGATAAAACGACAACCCTTTATGGCATAGGGCTGGGTGCTCGGCTAATTGTAAGTCTGTTATTAGGGCTTAAGTCGGCTTACGTTATCATTGGTTTATTCAGTATTTTAAGCGGGTTGGGAATTCCGATTGCGATTTTAGTCAGTGCACTCATGCATTTGGGCGGCCGTTCTATTCGAGAAAAGCTGGAGAATCAATATTTAAAATATGCACTGGCTCAGCTACCGGATCTGGAAACCCTCCGGAGCGGCTTACCGGATAGCGTCGACATTTTTGCCTCCACATTGCCGGATGAGTTATCCAATAATGGTATGTACCTTAATCAGTTATTCCAAAAACTCAAGTCATCTGGTGTCTCTTCCATCCGCCAGGCCCAAGACCAATTGGAAGACGCCGGGGTTTCAATATTTTTTGTGAGGGATCAACCTGTTTCCTCGGTGGGGCAGCACAATTTTACGCCTTGGCAAAAATCAGACCCACGAGAACGCTATGCTCTGCTCATTGCGGGTGACGACTGTCGTTTTGCTTCTCCTTTTGATAGTTATGGGAAAATATTGCAGCAGCAGTATCATCTTCCGCCTGACCATATCAAAATTTTAGAAAATCCAACCTCCCCATTAACGCTTGAAAGTGGCATTCAGTGGTTAAGGAGTCATGCCGGACCCGATGCAGAAGCTTTAATTCTCTATAGTGGGCATGGAGAGAAGAATTTCTTGGCCATCAATGATACGAATCACCCCACTAAGAAAGACACACGCTCGTGGTTTAATGAATTAAAAGCGTATCGGAATGTGACAATGGTTTTAGATTCCTGTTATAGCGGCTCATTTCTACAAAGCGATCCATAAAACCGTATTTTGAGCCGTTTTCTAAGTTGTATGAAAAGCCGGGATGGGGACCTCTTCACTCGATTTATACGTTTAAATAAAAACCCTTGTCGTTTATTAACCTCTGTTGAGGAAAATTCGTTTCATCTATGCTGGCTGCCCAGAGGCCGTTCCCTCCTCTGGACACCTCCCTGAATTTCTTATTGGCAAGCGCAAAACCGTAGGTTTCGCGCTTGCCTGACAAAATAAGAAGAGTCTGCTCATGGCAGCAATAAGTTCAGTATCCTCATTTTGGCTTTTATTAATTTCCTCAACAAAGGTTGTTAAACTCATACAAAATATTTGCGGTGCTGACCCATCTGGGTTAGCCTGGAATGCGGATTTTCCGGACGGATTCGCTGCATTCAATGGATTCAGTGGCATACTATCAATGAGCAATAATGCTCAATAGAAGACGATATCCATACTGGAAATAGTTCAATTTCCACTGATGACTCATCAAGTGGGGGATTCAGATATCCAAATATTGGACATAAGGGGGAACGATTCATGGGACGGCATCGTTTTGGGTATGTGGCAGAAAATACCCAATTGAGAATTTCCACCAATCCCCAACAGCCCTTTGAAGCCATGCCGCCCAGCCGATTACAGGCCTGTATGAAAAATAATCTGAGGGCGCTGGCGTTAATTCTGCATTGGAATTACATGAACCGGATTGCGTTTTTCAGTATCGGATCCGGTGTGATTCCGGATAGTGCGCATACTTTAAATCCGCTGAGCTGGCCTATGGTTTACGCTGACCAATTACAGCAGTTGGGGCAGTGGAGTGAGAAAAATGGCATCCGGCTGACCATGCATGCCAGGCCGTTTGTCGCCTTGAACTCCAAGACCCCTAGCGTGATTCAGTGGGCCTTTGATGAATTGAATTACCTGGCAACCTTTTTGGGAAGCCTTGGGATGGACACCACCTGTAAAATTCTCCTTTCTGGCGGCGGCCTTTTTGGGAGCAAGGAAGAATCGTTAAACCGTTTGATTCAGGGGCTTAACCAGTTGCCTTGTGCAGTAAAGCGTCGTGTGGTGCTGGAAAATGATGATCAATTGTTTACTATTTGGGATATGATTCAAGTTTCCAAACAGACCGATTGTCCGGTGGTCTTTAATGTTCTTAATCATGATGCTAATCATGATGGGTTGCCAGCGGATCATGACCTTCAACTCATCTTAAAGCGATGTTTTGCCACTTGGAACCCTGAGCGGGACGGCATTCCCTATGTTCGCTACGGGACCCAGGATCCTGACGGCCAACCTGGGGCGCCTGCCCGTGCCATTGATTTGGAAGCGTTTTTACAATTTTTTCATCGCACCAAAGGCCTGGATTACGATGTTTTGTTTCAATCTTGGGATAAGGAGCAAAGCGTCCTCAACGTTTTGAGAGCCATTGGGTACGAACCCGGGCAAAGCCTGGCCGACGTCAGTTAGAATTAGAGACTTCCGGTTGCGGCTGTGGGATGACTAGTTGGCCATTTTCAATAATCGGCGGTTCGTAGCCAATGTAGGCATTTCGGCGTTGGATTTCGTGCATCACCAGCTCGGCGATGGCTGACCGATCTGGCAAGTGAGGTATCGGATGATCTGGCGTATCCGGTGGCAACATGCCATAAATTTTAATCACCCGATTGACCAGCGCTTTTTTGTACGGATCCGGATCAAAGAAGAGCTTGGGATACAAGGCGACCCCGTTTTCAAAGAGCGCTCTTAAGGGACCTGATGCCGAGGCGTAAGGCAAAGCAGGATATTGGAGGCAGTGGGCTCGATAGGCCATGGAGTTCAGGGCCAGGCAATCCAGCTCTTCTTGAATGGAAGACTGGTTATCTCCGCTTAAGGCGGCATGGCCAGCCTCATGGTAAATAGATTCGGCAATGGCGCACAGGACCGGCAGGCTCATATTGCCTCGATAATTCTGGTTGATGATCATTTTGTTTTCTTCTTTCACCCACACAGCGTGGGCTTTGGGATCACCGGTATCTCCGAACTCCACAGTGGCATGGAGCCGCCGAATCACATCCAAAGCTTCTCTTCCATTATGGAAAATAATATTAATGCCTTGCGACTTTAGATAAGCCTCATCGGCGGGTGAGTTTTGCGTGTTGGCCAGAATGTTCAAGGCCTGGGCGATGACCGGATCCGTTGGCGTTGTGGCGGGTACGGCTTGAGCGCCCCAAGCCGATTGAAAGGGCATGGCGTATGGGGACCGGTACATGGAATCATAAACTTGTGACATGGAGGGTTCAGCCGGTACAGAGGTGCCATAACCTGGGCTTCCCCAGCCCATATAGCCTTGGCTTGGTCCTGTTGTCCAAAATGTGGGTAATACGGCCATATTACTATTTTCCCTTAAAAGGTGCCCCTCGTAGTGTTTAAAAACCTGTCCTTGTATTTTTTTGCTAGGATAGGCATGATTCTCTTAATAAAACCCAATGAAAGGAAGCCCCCATGGTGATTCAAAGCGTCCATTCCGCCGTGACGGTCTGTGACCATCCCCTGGTTCAGCATAACATCTCGATTTTACGAGACAGCAATACGGCCCATGAGCCGTTTCGGTATGCCATACGGCGTGTTTCTCAATTTATCTTTCAGGAAGCCACACGGGACTTGCCCCTTTCAAAGGCCTATATTGAAACCCCCATTTGCAAGGCCGAAACCCGGATTCTTTCCACGGAGATCCCCTTGATTATCACCCCTATCCTAAGGGCGGGGCTGACCATGTGTGAAGTGGCCATGGAGCTGTTGCCCTCGGCCAGCGTTTATCATGTGGGCTTATACCGGGATGAAGAAACCTTCCGCCCCATTACCTATTACAACAAGCTGCCTTCCAGCATTGATTACAGTCAGGCCCGAATTTTTGTCCTGGATCCCATGCTGGCCACTGGCGGATCGGCTGTGGCTGCTGTGGAGATCATCAAGAAGCTGGGCGTGAAGCCTGAGAATATTACCTTTGTTTCAATTATCTCCGCTCCGGAAGGAATTAAAAATCTGACGGATCATCATCCGGGCGTCAAGATTTATACCGGTTCGGTGGATGAACGCCTCAACGATAAAGCGTATATTGTTCCTGGCCTTGGCGATGCCG
>JANWKX010000041.1 GCA_025451145.1 Vampirovibrionales bacterium | reverse complement strand
CCGATTAATTGTCCAAAGCGAACTGAATTTGTCATCTTAAACGTCTCTTTCCTATTTCGTTTATTTGAATTCACTCCTAACAAGGGGGACTTTAATATATCAAAAAAACGCTTAAAAGTGACTATAAATAGTATTCAAATTTACATATATTTTACAAAGCTGATTCCCCCGCTTTTCAATCATCGGTTAAAATTAAAGAGAGATACGGAATACATGGGCTCTTCTCTCTCAAGAAAACTTCTGAAATGGATGCAGGGAGAATGGTTTCATCACTTTCCAATCTCCTGCTGTATCGATAATGGGGCTTATTTACTATGTCTGGCCACATGTCTGTTCGAAAAATTTTTTATGCGGCATCTCTGGTGAGCATTAGTGCTGTCGAGTTAACTGCTCAGTATTTCCCCGATGTTCGTGTGGTGTATGCCGTTCTTCTACCCCTTATTGCCCTTGGCATTCACGATGTGGTGCAAACCAAACAGGCCATCAAGCGTAATTTCCCGGTTATTGGCCATGGTCGTTACTTGTTGGAAATGATTCGTCCGGAAATTAATCAATATTTCATTGAATCTGACCTGGATGGACGTCCATTCGATAGGGAACGACGGGCCAATATATACCAACGCGCCAAAAAAGAACTGAATACCCATCCGTTTGGGACCAAAAAAAATGTTTATGAAGTTGGATATGAGTGGATCAACCACTCGATTGCCCCAGTGCCTGCTTCAAAAGAAGAATTCCGCGTCAAAGTGGGCGGAGATTCCTGTCAGTATCCTTATGAGGCTTCCATTTTTAACATTTCCGCGATGAGCTATGGTGCTCTCAGCCAAAATGCGGTGCTTGCTTTAAATAAAGGCGCCAAAATGGGCGGTTTTGCCCATAACACAGGAGAAGGCGGTTTAAGCCCCTATCATTTGGAAAATGGGGGCGATTTAATTTGGCAAATTGGAACTGGCTATTTTAGCTGCCGGACGGCTGAGGGCAAATTTAATCCTGTGGCCTTTGAAGAAAAAGCCAGGGCTGAGAGCGTCAAAATGATTGAAATTAAGCTCTCTCAAGGCGCAAAACCTGGCCATGGGGGGATCCTGCCCAAAGAAAAAATTACCCCTGAAATTGCCAAGATCAGAATGGTGGGCATGGATCAGGATGTGATTTCACCACCCGCCCATTCGGCTTTTTCAACCCCCAAAGGGCTCGTGGAATTTATCGCACAACTTCGGGAACTCTCCGGTGGAAAGCCCATCGGATTTAAGCTTTGCCTGGGTGCCAAACACGAGTTTCTGGCCATTTGTAAAGCCATGATGGCCTTAAACATCTACCCGGATTTCATTACGGTTGACGGGGGAGAAGGTGGCACAGGCGCTGCCCCCCTGGAATTCTCGGATTTTGTGGGAACCCCGTTGGATGACGGGCTTTACTTTGTGCACAATGCCCTTGTCGGCTTGAATCTTCGGGATAAAATTCGGGTTATCTGTAGCGGGAAAATTACGACCGGTTTTGATATCGCCCGGCGCCTGGCCATGGGGGCGGATATGTGTAATTCGGCCAGGGGGATGATGTTTGCTTTGGGCTGTATCCAGGCCATGCAGTGTCACTCCAATACATGCCCCACCGGGGTGGCGACCCAAAACCCGGATTTGGTCAAAGGCCTAGTCGTTGAACATAAGTGGAAGCGGGTGATGAATTTTCACCATGCGACACTCCATAGCTTTGTCGAGATCCTTGGGGCCGCAGGATTAAGCCATCCCTCGGAACTGACCCCTGCCCACCTTCAACGACGCATCAGTTCAACTGAAACTCGGAACTTGGGTGATATCTACGACTATATTGAACCCGGTGCCTTGTTAAGGGATTCTATTCCGAAGCCTTTTCAAGAAGCTTGGCTAAACGCTGATCCGGAACAATTTATGCCGGCTCAGTCCCGTTTGAAAACCATGTTAAAGTAGCGCTATCAAGCGCCTAGGTCCGTATCCATATCAAATTTAGGCTCTTCTTTGGCTTTGTTTGAAAAAACCATCTCTTCGTAGGTCATTGGCCTGGGGATAGACTCACCCGGATCAGTTTGAGGCGCATCCGGGTCCGCCCAAGGGGATTGGCTTTGAAGAAACTGGCGTTCCGGTTTTTTAGATTTTCTGCCTTTTGGCATCAGGACACTCTCCTCTAAAGGGCTCAACTTAAGTCAGATCAATATCCCACACACCACAGCATAACCGAAAATGGTGAAAAGGCGGCCTAGAAACCTGGGCTAAATCTTTAAGATGACGTCCATTCGGCCGGAACGTTTTTGGACATTTACCATCACATTTTCGCCAGCGCGCCTGAATTCTAAGTCCAGTACAGAATCGGCAATTCGGAGATGTTGAATCTGAAGAACATTCAGCCAAGAGGGTAATTTTGGATTTCGAATCCGAAGTATCCCGTTTTGAAGGTCCGGCTGAATATTCAACATCGAATGAATCAAGGAAAACCCTGCGGCTGCCGACCATGCTTGTGGCGAACATGCCACGGGATATCGGACAGGCGGATCGGTTTGGGCGAGATTTCTTGGAAAACCGCAAAATAACTCCGGTAAACGTTTGTACGTCATATATCTTGCGGCTTCAAACAAACCTGTGAAGACTTTTTCAATGTAGTCCTGCCTGGCGCTTAAGGCAAATCCCCTGGCAATAATCGCATTATCATGAGGCCAGACAGAACCGTTATGATAACTCATGGGATTAAAGGCAACAGCATTGCTACTTAATGTCCTTATGCCCCAGCCGCTAAACATATCGGGATTTAATAGCCCTATGGCGGTTTGACGTGCATGGTCCGAAGTAAAAATCCCTGTTTCCAGACAATGCCCAGGATTGGATGAAACCACTCGCAATGGAGATCCTTGGCTATCAAGCCCCAAAGCTGCAAATTTCATATCATCTTGCCAAAAATCTCGATTAAATCGGACTTTAAATTCCTTGCATTCACGAAGTAACCTGTTTTTAAGATCTTTATCTCCCAGTAATTCCGCCAACGTGCTTAAACATTTTTTGGCCAAATACACATAGCCCTGAACCTCAACCAGGGCAATTGGCGGTTCAGCCTGAAGTCCGTTTTCATACATGGCGCTATTAAAGGAATCTTTCCAACCTTGATGAATAATACCAAGGGGCGAAGTGGTTTTGTAGGTTAAGTAGCCCAGACTACTTTTCATGAGTTCATCGTTAATCCAACCCAAAGCAGCAAGCGCATTAGGCCATAGATTCTTGAGCGTTTCCAAATCTTTGGTCCAGATATAATACTCATAAAGCAGAATGAGCCATAAAGGTGTTGAATCGACGCTCCCATAATAAGGGGTATGCGGAATTTCTCTTTTTTGGGCCAGTTCACCGACCCGTAGTTCATGTAAAATCTTGCCGGGCGCTTCATCTCGCCATGGATTATCTTCTTTTCCCTGATACTGGGCGAGTATATTCAAGGTCCATTTCGCCAAGGAGGGGTTTAAAATTAAGGCCTCTCGAGAGGTAATAATACTGTCTCGGCCAAATAATGCCACATACCACGGAATACCTGCAGAAATAAAGCATTTTCCTGAGCTGGATTGGGTCAGAAGCATCCGTAAATCTTTGGAACTTCTCTCCAGCATTTCATTAAAATCCTCATTATCCGAGTGAAACTCCGTTGTCTCTTCACCCCAGATTTTGTTATAGGTATCCAGGTGCGTCAGCGCATTTTGATAATCACTGGCTGCCCAGTTGATATCTTCAGGTGTATGTAGGGCCGAAGGAAAAATTTCAAGATTAAATTCAATGCTCTCCAGTGGATAAAGCAATTTCTCGTAAACTACAGTGTGCGGATCGACGCAATGCGGTTCAAAATTCTTAAAGATGATTTTGGTTTGAAGGCATTTATTTCTATCCTCCTCATATCGAAAAATAAGTTGTTCATTGCTAAACTCTGGTGGGTGAAGTTGGCGATGCTTATACGGCACCAAGTGGCGAATTTCGAACATATCTCTAAAATCGGCTTCAAACCGAATTGAAACTCGAAGATAAACGGCTTCAATGTTGTAGTTTGTGAGGGTATATTTATCGAACAAAGCGCCGTCCAGAATGGTTTCCCGCTTTAATTCAATGGTTTCTTCTAAAACGGTGACGTCTAAATTGTCTTTGTTCTGTGTTTGAAATTGACCATTGGTATAAACCAGTGTCGATAAATAACCGGTTTCAGTGGATGAAAGTAAGCAGACAGGCTGGGTATCGTTTAATCGGATTTCAAAACAACTTAAGAATCGGGTATCCAAATTGTAAAGCCCTAAGCCAGAATCGTTCTGACTGGGAATTTCACCGTCCTTGGAATCCACCAGGAAGAGGTGATTATTTTTGATGGTTCTGTGACTGGTCGTAAACTGGTTGGGCTGGGTTAATAGCATCTACCTACCTATCTATCCTGTGTCTAAGGCGCTTATGACACTCTGTTTCGGATGGAATAGACCAAAAGCTATTTTGGTTCCAATACAGAGAGGCGAATCAAGCCTCACGGTACACAGAGCCCTTTTGATCGACTCTCACCTGAGCGTTTGTCATAATATACACGCAGAAATATCCACCCGACAACAAGACTATCTATTGATTTTTAGGTGTTAAAATGCCACGATACGTTCTGGGTTCGCTTGAGGTAGAGAACTCTTTACCGCTTGGTGAGGTTTGATTTCATAAGAAATCGGATGTCTACCGGAAGCGTTTTTTTTACTTTGAATTAATTGCTCAAATATGGATAGGTAATCTTCGGTCATCCGCTCGACGGAGAAATTGGCTTCGACATGTTTGCGACAAGTATGGCGGTCCAGATCCATAATTTGAGCAACATAACCTGTTAATTCTTCAACAGAATCGGCAATAAATCCCGTTTCTCCATGGCGAATTAATTCAGGGGTTGAGCCATTCCTAAGCGTAAGGACCGGTGTACCACATGCCATTGACTCCACCAAGACTAACCCGAAGGGCTCTGGCCAAATGACAGGACATAAGGTGGCTAAGGCATTTATCAACAAGGCCACCTTTTGAGGGTGATTCAATTCACCAATGTATTGAATCTGCTTGCCGTCGATAAAGGGAGCGACATGATTTTTGAAAAAGTCAATTTCCTCCGGGCAATCGACTTTTCCCGCCATAATCAGTGGATACCCTGTTTGTTGGGCAATTTGAATCGCTAAATGTGGGCCCTTGTCCTCGCAAAATCGCCCCAAAAACGCAAGATAACTTTTATCCTCTAGAGTATAGGATGCTTCATAGGCTTTTACATCAAGCCCATGGTAGACCGTTCCGACATAATTAAGACGAGGGCATGGTACTTGCTGGTAATTGCTGATAGAGACATAGGGTAAATGGGCATAGCTTTCGTAGTAGGTTTTTTCTACAATGTTGTGAAGGCGATCAGACTTAAATGCGCCATGCAGAGTGGTAACGACAGGGGTTTCCACCAGATTCGCAAAGGCAAGGGGCATGAACCCCAAATGGTTATGAATAATATCAAATTGCTCTGCCTGGGAAAAAACGTGTTCCATCATCTGCAATTCATAATAAACGGATAATGGAGAACCCGGATAAAGGGATTGCGTAGCGGTCAAAGGATGATCAGGATACGCTTCCTGAATATCCCGTAAGGGGGTATCTGTGATAGAAACAAGTGTTGCCTTTGTATTTGATTTACCCGCTGCAAAAAGCGTTACCTCGTGCCCTCTCTTAACCAATTCCTGCGTTAATAAGCCAACAACCAATTCAGTACCGCCGTAGGTTTTGGGTGGAATCGATTCCCATAGCGGAGCCACTTGGGCAATGCGCATGTCGTAATCGCCTCAATTAACCACAATAATGAAAGATCGAATCAAGAATGGCAATTCTTTTATTGAAGCCGATTTCAATTCAAGATTTGGTTTTATTGTATTGAGCTAAACTCTTTCCGCCAATTCCATAATCGACTAATAGGGGGTGTCACACAGTCGATAAGAAAAAAGCAAAATCATCAGGAGCCTATCCCAAACAATTTCACCACACTACCAATTATACAGTGAATAAAGTGGGAAATTGGTATAAAACGGCATCATATTACCCATTATCTGGTTATTAATCGTCATATCCCCATTACTGGGGAGAAAATACGTCAGATTGGTATATTGGTTATCTGCTGATTTATACAATAATCCGGCCAGTAGATTATTTTGAAAGACAAAGATCGAGGCCTCTCCAGATCCACCGTCGGCATAATAAAAATAATATTCGATCACGGGTGACATTTGAGGAGCCCGTTCTATTTCATCTGGCATGGCCCCGATAATATTAGGCAGATCAGCCGGTGTGGTGGCTCCATACACCAAGTTCTGGTAAGTCTGTTGTGAGGTCCAGGGGGTTACGGCTGAACGGGCATGCGCTTGTAAGAACCAGCTTGTGCAAATGGAAATGATGAGCGTGGTTACGAGCATTTCAAACCACAAATACCCGGTACACCCAAACGGTTTAATGTACATGCTTTTCCACCAGATCATTGCTCAGTTTATCAACCGGTAAATGAATGGCGGTTTTCATATTTTTCACAACTTCTGGATCCAGTGCCAGAGAATCGATTTCGGTATAGTCATGTTTGATATATTCAAAACGGGTACTGGTCCAACCCTCGGATCCGTTAGGAAGAAGGATTTTAACCCATCCTGAGTGAGTATGCCCCAAGTATGGGTACTCCGATCCCACTTCAACGACGCCGATTTTTTCTCCCACATTAAGCGGTTTGCTATAAACATCCGCGGGAGATAATGCCAATAATTTGGGTTGAGCCGACTTCAAATCAGTCGTCGCATCCTGTAATCCAGCCGGTAGATTAATTTTAGAAGAGGGAATCGTCGCATAGTTATAGGCCCCCATCCCGGCAACCTTACCTTGGACAGTCGTACTATAATTGGTCCCATTGGAGGTGTTGTTATTATTCCCAGGGTCTACATTTGCAAAAATATTACGACGCCGCTCCAGGTTTTGTTCACGCATGTTATCCAATTGAGCCGCCTGGGCATCATTTTTTAACGGTTCTGGAATCTTTCCGAAAGGAATCGTGACGCCGCCTTGTAAGAACCATCCCAAGGCATTTTGGCTTCCACCTCCTAAACCGGACAGATTTCCTAAAATGGGATTGTTCTGCAATCCGAACTGAACTCCAAAGTTTGATCGCCCGAGCAATGCGTTAGAAAGGGGCAATGGGTTTCTGGGGAGCATCAAAACGGATGCCCCACCATTCCCACCAACGGCGTTTGGATTGAGTAGGTTCAGGTTCGCATTGTTCCCTGTCGTAAGACTATTCTGGTTATTGTTTAAATTTGAGCCTGTTACGGCACCATTGACAGCAACCCCTGCGTTTGTCGCATTTTGAGCCTGGATTTGACTTGAAGGCGTATTAGCAGCCAATGCCAAGGGCAGAGTGGTAAGAACGTGTAGACAGGCCATGGAAATCAAGATTGTTTTGACGGGTTGTTTGCTTCTCAAAAAAAGCCATCTACTTCTCATTGTTTTTGAACTCCTGCTCTTTGTCGCTAACCCGTTCCTGTAAATGATTATTTCCCTCTAGAGATCTGTTAGGGCTCCCAGTTCTATGGTTCATGAAAATTGGAGAATGGCCCGGACCCTATTATTAGAGCCCGGGCCTAAAATGAAGATTAAGGGATTTGGATGTAGTTCAGGTTACTACCGGTGTTAACGTTGGTCTGGCTGTTGTTAAGACTAGCGCCAGCACCTACGGAACCAGAAACGCCAATCCCTACATCCTTAAAGGCAGAACCATTGCCGAAGACAGAGGTGTCCATATTCCCCAGTACACCGCTACCTCCCAGCATTGCTCCAGCTCCTGCATTGACCAGGTTACCAGCCCCAATCACACTATCCAGAGCTAGGCCTGAATTGGCGGCCCCAGATCCAACGGCGCCGATACTGCCACCTGCTGTTGAATCTTGCAGGTTGACTTGGCCTTTTTGAGTATTAAAGGCGTCACTTGTGTTGTTGGAATTATTGACGCTGTTATTGGCGTTATTGGCATGGTTATCGCTTGTATTATAGGAGTCTTTAGTGCTTTTGACATCAATAGGTGTGGTATTAAAGGAACCAATAGCGTTATGGCTATCTGTACTGGTTGTATTTGTGGTTGTATTAAATGAGCCAACCGCAGTACTCGTATCGGTTTTTGCAGAGTTAAAGGAACCATTAGCGCTATGGTTATCGGTTGGGTTATACGACCCATTTGTGCTGTTGTTATTCAAGAAATCCTTAAGATTCAAGTTATTATCAGAGGCCGTTTTGGTGTTTGCTGAAGTAGATGTACTGGTATTGGTTGTGTCACTTGTATTGGCTTGGTTAAAAGAGCCGTTGGTGCTGTTATTGGCCGCATTGGTATTGGTTGAGTTTTGAGAGCCGGTTAAACTGTGATTGGAATTATCATTGTTGGAACCATTGGTACTATTATTATTTAAGAAGTCTTTGGCCGATAAATTTAAGTTATTATCAGAAGCGGTTTTGGATTGGGTAGACGTATCTGCGGTGTTGGATGTATTGGTCGTGTTAGCTGTATTGGCTTGGTTGTTAGAGCCATTGGTACTGTTGTTATTTAAATTATCTTTGGCGTTGAGGGTATTATCGGATAAGGTTTTAGACTGACTAGACGTATCTGCGGTGTTGGATGTATTGGTCGTGTTAGCTGTATTGGCTTGGTTATTAGAGCCATTGGTGCTGTTGTTATTTAAATTATCTTTAGCGTTGAGGGTATTATCGGATAAGTTTTTAGACTGGGTGGTATCTGATGTATTTGTTGTCGTATTGGTCGTTTGGTTTGCCGAATCTTTGACTTGGGTAGATTCGTTAACCCCATTTCCCAAGGTATCTTGAGCGTGTGCGATAGATAAAACGGCAGTCCCCGACATCAACGATACGGTTACTGCTAAGGCAAGAAGCTGTTTTTTATTGAATCTCATTATTCCAACGTCCTTTCTACATTGCTATGCTATTCATTCATGACAAAATTGCGTCACAAAAATTGACTGAAACATTAAAATTACCCCGAATCATAAAATAATTACGTGGTAAGACACTTTTCCCGGACGAGCAGACAGACACCTCCTTTAATCGTCCAAGCCAAGGTTTGTTTTAAAAATAATTGTTGAAGCTGTTTTCTTAACTCACTGGATTTAAACAAGAATAGCCAATAGCGTCAATCTAGCCACTTGAGTAATCTACCATCCCCAACTAGGGGGTTTCTATTGCTTAAGATGAAATTGCGATTAACGAACGGATGCCTTAATAACCAATATCCAGGCGTATCTTAAGGTTGTAAAAGTAAATTTCAAATGCTTCCCAAGGCAGTGCCTTGGCACATTCTCTAGTTGGCTAATATTTTTTCAGAAAGATCATTTTAACCAGCGTAAACCATAATAGAACCAGGAGTTGGGCAGTCATAAACACAGACGCCGCACCCGGTGCAGTGATCCATATTAATTTGAGGTAAGCCTTCAACCAACTGGATAGCTTCATCGATTAGCGGGCAGCTGTCATAGCAAACATGGCATCCTGAGCCCGTATAAGCAGAGCAGACAGTTAATTCTATTCGGGCTTTCCCCATGGCAATTTGCCTGGGATCCGTCAAAGGTTGTAAAGCGCCAGTGGGGCACACTTTTGTACACGGCACATCGACACACATGACGCAAGGCGATACTTCCGGTTCAATCACCGGGTAGCCCAGTACATCGAAATGGATGGCTTGCTTTGGACAAGCATCCTGGCAGAGCTGACAAAAGGGTTCACAAGTGGATAAAAATTGTTGAGCCAATACTGCCCCTGGGGGTCTTAAGGAATCGGTTTCCGTTGAAGGACCGTTCATGCCAGGTAGGTGTTCCAGCAGGTTCGATAACAACGATTGGAAGCCTTGTTTCAAAAATTCCTGGCGAGATATGGGCTCATCCGACATACCAGTTACCACATCACTATTTTGTCAGCGTATGCCAGAAACTTTACTTCAGTTTGCCTGGAATATCAATCAGGTCCTGATCACATAAGCTTTTACAGGAAGCTTTGGGCATCCACATCCAGGAAAAAATTAATATCCTGAGGGGGCTCAACGCCCTTGAAAAACCGGGTGATGATCTGATGCGCCACATCTCCGTAGGTATTTTTAATCATCATATGATAGCGATAGCGTCCTTGGATCCGGGTAATAATACAGGGTGCAGGCCCCAGGACTTGAACAACCTGCTGTAACGTTGCCTCTTCCAGAATATGCTTAAGGCTTATTGCCAGAACATCCATAAATTGTCTTAATTTCAGTTCATCCGTGCAACTGGCAATCATCCGAAATAACTGACTAAAGGGCGGAAACCCAAACTCTTGGCGTCTTACCAGTTCATCTTGATAAAAACCCTCATAATCTTGAGCTTGGGCCCTTAAAATCACAGGATGACTTGGCTGAAGACTTTGGACAATGACACGCCCTTTCTGATCCCCTCGACCCGCTCTCCCTGCCACCTGGGTCAATAACTGAAATCCGCGCTCAGCGGCCTTATAATCTGGTAACGAAAACGCCGTATCGGCATTCACCACACCTACCAGGGTCACATTGGCAATATCCAGTCCTTTGGCAACCATCTGGGTACCAATAAGAATATCGGCTTCATGGCGATCAAACGCATCAAAGATCTCTCGGTGGGCAAATTTCTTTTGCATGACATCACTATCCAAGCGAAGGATCCGGGCATCAGGCAAGCATTGTGCAATTTCTTCTTCCAATCGCTGGGTCCCCATGCCGGTAAATTGTAGATTAAAACTGGCGCATTTGGGGCAAAAGGCAGGTTTTTCAGCTTCATATCCGCAATAATGGCAACGTACCTGTTCCCGGTATCGATGATAGGTCAAGGCAACGGCGCAATGGGGACACTGAAAAACCTCTTCACACTCATTGCAGACAATTAAGGTATAAAACCCCCGCCGATTGAGTAAAATGATGGCCTGCTGGCCTAGGTGAAGTGTTTCCTCCAGAGCCAATTTCAATTCCGCTGAAAGCGTCCCTCGGCCACCCGACGCTTTGGTTTGACGCATATCCACCAGAGAGACTTCAGCGAGTGATCGCCCGCCGTAGCGCTTATCCAACCTTAAGACCGCTTTATCTTGCAATGCCTGGTAATAAATTTCGACATCCGGTGTCGCACTCCCTAATAATACTTTTGCATCATAGCGTTTGGCCATTTCTTTGGCCAAGGTCACGGCATGATAGCGAGGGGCGGGGCTGTCCTGTTTAAAACTGCCATCGTGGGCTTCATCTAGAATAATCAATCCTAGATTTTGAATCGGTGTAAATATGGCAGAACGGGCGCCGATCATAATTTTCAAATCCCCGTTATGAATCCGACGCCAGGTATCCACTTTTTCCCCGGCTGATAGTTGACTATGCCATAAGGCAATCTGTTCTCGGCCAAATCGCTCGATAAACCGCTTTGCAAGGTGAGAGGTTAGTGAAATTTCAGGGACCAAAACCAAAATCGATTTGCCTTCTGCCAACATGGATTGGGTTAATGAGAGATAAACCTCGGTTTTACCGCTTCCTGTGACCCCATAGAGCAGTCGACTAGCGCCAGGTTCTGCTGACAGAACGGATTCAACGGCCCGTTCCTGCTCCTCATTCAAGATTAAGGGGGTGGATAATTTAGGGGCTGAAAAATGGTTAACGAGCAATCGGTCGCGGTGCTCTGGCGCTTCAAAAATTTCAATACAGCCTTGATCTGCTAGTTTTTGCAATGTGGCTGTTGTGGTTTGAGCCAGGGTGGAGGCATCCGTCAGTTTCATTTCGGGGCTGGGCAGTTGTGACAACCGGTCTAATATTTCACCCTGGCGCTTTGTCAGGGAATGATTTTCCGATTTAGGTAGGACCCTAAGCCATTTCATTGTTTTTTGGCCCATACCGGCCTTGGTTCGGCTTTGAATCCGAACCAAACCGTCCTGTCGGAGCTTATACAGGCTTTGATTGACCAACCGCAAGGGAAGACCCGTCTGGGTGGAAAGATAACGGATCCCAATCCCTTTGTGAGACTTAGCGCTGCCTTTTAAATAGGCCAGAATCTGCTGCACATGCCTGGGCAGAGAATACGTATACTCTGAGGACAATGTTACAGATTCTAGAATCACTTCCCGCTTGGTCTTTTGGACAATACTGGTTGGCAGGGCCGTGGATAGAACGGTCATCAAGGGGGTGGCGTAGTATTGGGCAACCCAATCCAGAAATTGGAGGAAATCCACGTCAAATAAGGGCTGTTCATCGAGGATATCGGCAATTTCCTTGACCCTGATGCCGGGCTCAACATAATGCGAAAAGCCGACAACGTAACCCGTAATCAGCTTCATTCGACCAAAAGGGACAGAAACTGGGGTTCCCACCTCAATGCCTT
>JANWKX010000040.1 GCA_025451145.1 Vampirovibrionales bacterium | reverse complement strand
GGTCCGGGAGCTTCTACGGCAAATCAAGGGCCAGGTACACCTCTTCAGAGCACCTCAATCTCGATGGGGTTAAAACAACCTTCATTACCCATGGATCAGGTGCTGGCTCTTTTGATGAGTTTATTTTTAATGGATATGCTCAATTTTTTAATCGGTCTCCGAGATAGCGAAAAACTGACATCCCATGAGCTAGGCCATTTTCTGGCAGCCCTGGGCTCCAATTACCCTTTCGGCGTTAAACAAATCAAGGTATCACCCATGGATGGGCATGTTGAACTTGACCTTCAACCCAGTGAGCTTGCACAACTAAAACACCAAGACCCGGCACTTTATGAAGTGGTTTTGCACAAGCATCAAATCATAGCCAAAGGAGGCCGGGCAATGGAGCGCCTAACGAGTGGATACAACCTTTCCCCCTTGGTTTCTATGGGCGATCCCATGAATGAACTGATCACGTTTGTGCAGCAAGTCCAGTTGGCCTTTCAAAACAGGGATATTCAACCTTTAATTAGCGCCATGCGAGACTGGTGGTCAGGCAATCAAGAAGCAGAAGCGGTGCTCAAACGGTTTACGCCTGAAACCGTATCAGAACTCACAAAACTGCTACAGCGAGAAAAATTCTGGGATCAAACCCGAATTGGTGAAATCATTGAACAGTTTCATTTAGACACTCCTGAATGATTAACAACCACTCAGAAATCATAGCCTTGATATCGCACGTTATTTTTAGCTGGCATAGACCAGGTTTTTGACGCGGCGGTAAAAATTCTCGTGAGGCGCGATCAATAAAATAAAGACGCAATCTTTCTCTTCACAATACTGGTAGGCAATTCGAAATTCTTTACCTTGATATTTAATATGATGGGAAAAAACCATGGTCAGAGGTTGTGAAAGCCTTTCCCCTTTGAGCTTAGGGTTAGTGATAATCTCCATTAAAGCCTGTTTTACCCGCTCACGTAAAGGTTTATCCAGCTTTCGCTGAGATTTATCAGCTGTTTTGGTCAGAAATAACTGAGTCCCCATAAATCCTCCGAAGAGTCTTTAAAACCACCATACCCCTATCCCACCAGCCAAAACCGTCGGCTAATGGCAAGACCTGTTAATCTATAGAATCCCTAGAGATCCGCAAATGCACTTTCGAAGGAAACCACTTGACCCGAACCGGCTTCCAATAAACTGGTCATCAGTTGAGTCATTTGATCGACATCTGCAATAATCTCTAAGGTTTCCGCCTGAGCTTCCGAAACATGATCAAACAACCCCGCGAGTAAACGGGTTTTCGTTTGCCGAATCGCTGAACTACGAACCATCCATTCATTCCTCAAGTGGAACCTAACAAAGAGATATCCAAAACAATCCCTTATTTATATAAAACCCATTTCTCGATTTTTTTTGACGCTTTCCTCTAAATAAATGACCTTCTTTTACAATTCGTAAAGCGCTCCTCCATTTTACCGATAAGCACTATATAGTGCTTTGTATCAGATAAATCGAAGGATAATGTGGATGAACCCATACGCCCAGACTTATCAAGCCCAGCAAATCCAAACAGCCAGCCAGGAACAAATCCTCATCATGCTTTATGATGGGGCCATTCGGTTTCTTAATCTAGCCAAAACTGCCATGGCAGAGAATAATATTGAGCGTTCTCATAACAACATTATTAAGGCCCAACGGATCATTATGGAATTTATGACAACCTTGGATTTGAAAACCGGCGGTGAAGTGGCCCGTAATCTCTACCAGCTTTATGAATATCTTCATCACCGTCTGGTACAAGCCAACCTGCAAAAAGATGTTAAAATGGTCGATGAGGTGCTCCAGCACTTAAAAGAGCTAAAAGCCACCTGGGAAGAAGCCATACTCATTGCCAAGCAAAGTGAAAAAGCCTTGGCCGAAGAACTAGGACAGCATGCCAACATCGCCTGAAACGCATCCGTTTATCAGCAAGCTCCATGAGCTTATCGCACTATCATCCGAAATACTGGCCTGTAGGCCGGAACAGACTGAACAAATTCAAGCACTGCTCAATCAGCGAGAGTCACTAATAGAAGCGCTCTTTGGGAACACCCCCAATGACCTGACTGAAGAGGCCCTGGCAAACGTTCAAACCTTAATTGCAAACGCAAAACAACAGGATCAGCTAATCGAACAGTATTTCAAAAGTATTTTAAGTCAGCAAGCCAAAGCGCTACGGGAAATCAACCGAACCCGACAAGCCTTGGCCAGCTATAAATATCCATCTCTCCCCCAATCCAGCGGCATTGAAAACCGCGGCTAAATATGAGATAGTCTTTACTGGTTAAAGCATTGAAAGCTGGTCAGCATTTGGGAGAAAGATTTACATGCCAAACATTCTCCTGGTTGAAGATGAACCCCTATGGCAACAAGGCATTACCTTACTTTTAAATGCTGAAGATGATTTCAACCTGATCCATGTGGTTGATAACGCCGACGATGCCGAGATTATATTTGAGGCCCAAACGCCTGATATTCTTCTCATTGACTGGAAAATCAAGGGCAATCGGGATGGCCTTGAGCTGGCCGCCAAACTCAGCTCAAAAGCGACACCCAACAGAATTATATTGGTGACAGGCTCTCCGCCGGATCAAATTCCACCTCATCCCTATCGTTACGTCCCCAAGCCCCAAATTGCAATCAGGTTGGTTGAGGAAATACGAGCAGCCATGATACCCATGGATTTATCCAAAGTGCCCTCTGGCCATTAACAACGTCAAAGACTAAGATTTGCAAGGGCAAGCCTAAATGTAACGAAATGTTAAGCCGAAGGGTTTTACTTTTTGGTATTTTTTGTCTATGATCCTAATCCCTCCCTTGATATCCAAATGACTGACAAGATTTAAGTATTATAAAGAAAGGGTGTCCTCGTGGTTCGGCTGGCAGATAAAGAAAAGAAGCTTAAACAGTATCAAACAGATTTAGAGCAAGCCAAGGTGACAGTTGTCGCTGAATATCGTGGCTTAACAGTGGCTCAACTCTCAGCATTAAGAAGTGATTTGTTTAAACAAGATGCAAAATTCAGCATTGTCAAAAACACTTTAATAAAACGGGCCATTAAAGGGACTGATGGAGAGGCGCTTGAAGACTTATTCCAAGGCCCAATGGCTGTGCTGTTCGGTTTTGGGGATGAAATCACCCCGACTAAAACCCTGAAAGAATTTCTTCAAAAGAACAAGATTGGAGAAATTAAAGGCGGCGCCCTGGCTGGACAAAGGCTTTCCAAAAGAGAGGTTCTGGATTTAGCCGAACTGCCTCCTTTGGATGAGCTTCGGGCGAAATTGGTTGGTGTTATTCATTCACCGATGGCCAATCTGGTTACGGCCGTGTCTGGACCTCAGCGTGGGTTGGTCAATGTGCTTGATCAATATGCCAAAGTGAAAGAACAACAAGCCAGTTAACGGGTTAAAAAGTATTACGCACTCTAGGATGGTTCACAATTTTGATTGAAGTTAAGTAGATAACAAAGAAGGATGAGGTTGACGTCATGTCCGCTACTCTCGATGAAAAAACCAGTAAGATTTTTGAAGAAATTAAAACTTTAACCTTCTTGCAAACCGCAAACTTGGTTAAAGCGTTTGAAGACGAGTTTGGCATTACCGCTGCTGCGCCAATGGCTGTTGCTGTTGCTCCGGCTGGTGGTGGTGCTGGTGGCGCTGCTGAGGAAGAAGAAAAAGAATTCACCGTCATTCTGGCCGATGCTGGCGCCAACAAAATCAACGTTTTAAAAGAAGTTCGTGCTATTACTGGCCTCGGCTTGAAAGAAGCCAAAGATTTGGTTGATGCAGCACCGAAGCCCGTTAAAGAAAACTTGAAAAAAGAAGAAGCCGAGCAAATCAAGCAAAAGCTCGAAGCTGCCGGCGCTAAAGTCGAACTGAAATAATCTTAATTCATTGGGATAAAAGGGATACGAAGATGTTGAGTCAATCTCAGCGACTTGGTTTCCCTTTTACCCAATGTTAGTGCATAATGAAATCTGCACTAAATCTGTTTACACCGTTTTCGTAGATTTGAAGACACGACGAGGGATAGCATGCCTGCAGAAACACAAAGACGTTCAACCCTTCAGGGTATCGGCTCATTACCCTTAGAACATCTTCCCGATTTGGCCGAAATTCAAAAGAACTCTTTCAACTGGTTTTTAACCGAAGGACTTAAAGAAGAACTTTTATCTTTTTCTCCTATCCGAGATTATACTGGACGCTTAGAGCTTTACTTCCTACCCGAATATAGCTTTGACAAGCCTAAATACACCGTTTCTGAAGCTCGGCTGCATGAGGCAACCTATTCCAAGCAGCTTCGTATCATGCTGCGCTTGGTCAACCGGGATACCGGAGAAATTAAAGAACAGGAAGCCTACATTGGCGAGATTCCCATGATGACCGATCGGGGAACCTTCATTATTAATGGTGCAGAACGGGTTATTATTAGCCAAATTGTTCGTTCACCAGGGATTTACTACAAAAAAGATACTGCGCTTAACGGCAAACGGATCTTTAACGCCACCTTAATTCCAAACCGTGGCGCCTGGCTGAAGCTTGAAACCGATGCCAATGACATTGTTCACGTCAAGATTGATAAAAACCGGAAAATCTTGGCAACAACCCTTCTGCGGGCTCTGGGCTTATCTAATTCCGATATGGAAAATCAATTGCGCCACTTTGATTTTCTCAAACGAACCTTGGATAAAGACCAGACGGAAACGACGGAAGAAGCCTTAGTAGAAGTTTACAAACGTCTCCGCCCTGGCGATCCGGCCAGTGCCGCTGGTGGCCGAACCCTGCTTGAAAGCCGCTTCTTTGATGAAAAACGCTACGACTTAGGTAAAGTCGGCCGTTACAAGATGAACAAGAAGCTCGGCCTCTCTATCCCGGATACGGTTCGTGTGCTCACCATTCAGGATATTGTTGCTTCCGTTGATTACCTGATTAACCTGCATTATGAAGACGGTTTTATCGATGATATCGATCACTTAGGAAACCGTCGTATCCGTTCTGTTGGTGAATTGATTCAAAACCAGTTCCGAGTTGGTTTAACCCGTTTGGAACGGATTGTTAAGGAACGGATGACCCTTCAGGATGTGGATACCTTAACGCCTAGCAACCTGTTAAATCCAAAACCTTTGTTGGCAGCTATCAGAGAGTTTTTTGGTTCATCTCAGTTGTCTCAGTTTATGGATCAAACCAACCCACTGGCTGAATTGACACACAAGAGAAGACTTTCTGCCCTTGGACCTGGTGGTTTAACCCGAGAAAGAGCCGGGTTTGCGGTTCGGGATATTCACCCCAGCCATTACGGTCGGATTTGTCCCGTTGAGACCCCTGAAGGACCTAACGCTGGTCTGATCGGCAGTCTCAGTACTTACGCTCGTGTAAATGAGTATGGCTTTTTGGAAACACCTTATCGACTGATTAAAAGCGGTGTAGCGACCTCTGAAATCCATCACTTGTCTGCCGATGAAGAAGACCGTTTCCGGGTGGCCCCTGGAGACTTGCGTTTGGATGAATCTGGAAAGATTATGGGAAGTCAGGTCCCCGTTCGTTACCGAAGCGAGTTCACGATTACGGAGCCAGAATTGGTTGATTATATGGGGGTTTCACCCATTCAGATCATTTCCGTTGGAACGGCGCTGATTCCCTTTATTGAACATGATGATGCCAACCGAGCTTTGATGGGCTCCAACATGCAACGTCAAGCCGTGCCCCTGATCCATGCCGAGAGGCCTATGATAGGGACTGGGTTAGAATTTCGGGTTGCCCATGACTCTGGTATGGTGGTTGTGTCCCAGGTTGATGGGGAAGTCATGAAATCAACCGGAGATATGGTCGTCATTAAAGATAAGGACAGCGGCAAACTCGTTCAGCATGACCTGATTAAATACCTTCGTAGCAACCAGGATACCTGTCTCAACCAAAGACCACGGGTGTCTCCTGGGTCGGTCGTGAAAAAAGGTGATGTCATTGCCGATGGGGCAGCCACCGAAAATGGTGAATTGGCCCTGGGACAAAATGTTCTGGTTGCCTTTATGCCCTGGGAAGGCTACAACTTTGAAGACGCGATTCTCATCAGTGAGCGGATGATTCACGATGACATCTTCAGCAGTATCCACATTGAGAAGTTAGAAATCGACGCTCGGACCACCAAGTTAGGGCCTGAAGAGATCACCCGTGAAATCCCCAACGTGGGTGAAGATGCCCTTAAGCATCTTGATGAGCGTGGTATTGTCCGAATCGGTGCCCGGGTCAGAGCCGATGATATCCTGGTGGGCAAGATCACCCCGAAAGGTGAAAGTGAGCACCCGCCCGAAGAAAAGCTCTTACGCGCCATATTTGCTGAGAAAGCTCGTGATGTTCGAGATAACAGCTTGCGGGTTCCCCACGGTGAAGGTGGCCGTGTGGTCGATGTCAAAATCTTCGACCGCGAAAAAGGCGATGAACTCCCTCCCGGAGCCAATACCGTTGTTCGTGTTTATATTGCCCAGCGCCGTAAAATCAGTGTCGGTGACAAAGTCGCTGGTCGTCACGGGAACAAAGGGATTGTGTCTAAAATTCTTCCCATTGAAGATATGCCCTTCCTGCCGGATGGCACACCTGTCGATATCGTCTTGAATCCGCTTGGGGTTCCCAGCCGGATGAACGTGGGGCAAACCTATGAAACCTTATTAGGTTTAGCGGCTTATTTAACCGGTAAATACTATGAGGTCCCACCCTTTGACGAACGCTACGAGGAAGAAGCTTCGCATCGAGCCGTTCACCGTGAAGTGGCTGATGCCATCAAGGCTTCCGGTAGTCCGTGGATTTTACCGGAAGGCAAGGTTATCCTGAATGACGGCAGAACCGGCGAGCCTTTCCATAATCCGGTGGCTATTGGCAAAATCTATATGATGAAGCTGGTTCACTTGGTCGATGATAAGATTCACGCCAGATCAACCGGCCCCTACAGCTTGGTTACCCAACAACCCTTAGGGGGGAAAGCCCAGTTCGGTGGCCAACGCTTTGGAGAAATGGAGGTTTGGGCATTAGAGGCTTATGGTGCCGCCTATACCCTCCAAGAGATGTTAACCATCAAGTCAGATGACGTTGTTGGACGGAGTCGGGCTTATGAAGCCATTGTTAAAGGTGAAAACCTGCAACGACCGGGCTTACCAGAATCCTTCAAGGTTTTGGTCCGAGAATTGCAAAGTATTGGCCTAGACATTACCGTTCAAAAGCGTCTTAAGAATGGCAACACCGTTGAAGTAGACTTAATGGCTGAAGACACAGGCGCCAGAGGCCCTGCCAGACGTCGGCTATCAAGTTCTGACAGCGAGTTGCTGAACTTTTTCACCTCCAAAGCTGAATAACATTTTTAGAGATTCTAAAGGAGAATCAGATGGTCAGTACAGGCATCGATCAATTTGATTATTTAAAAATCGGCATCGCATCTCCAGAGCGGATTTTGGAATGGTCCTATGGGGAAGTCACGAAGCCGGAAACCATTAACTACCGGACTTTAAAGCCAGAACGCGACGGCTTGTTCTGTGAGCGTATCTTTGGCCCCTCTAAAGACTGGGAGTGTTATTGCGGTAAATACAAACGGGTTCGCCACAAAGGGATTGTCTGCGAACGTTGCGGTGTGGAAGTCACCGATAGTAAGGTTCGCCGTCACCGGATGGGACATATCAACTTGGCTGCGCCTGTGACTCACATCTGGTACTTGAAAGGGATTCCAAGCTACCTGGGTCTGATTCTCGATATCTCTCTGAAAGATCTGGAGCAGATTATCTACTTTAACTCCTATGTTGTCCTGGATCAGGGGAACACGGATTTGAAATATGGCCAACTTCTCTCTGAAGAAGAGTATGATCGTATTTTTGAAGAAAATGAGCAGGCCCAGCTTGAAGTGGGTATTGGGGCAGAAGCCATTAAGCGGATGCTCAGCACCATTAAACTGCCAGAGCTTGCTGAAGAACTCCGCACCAACATTGATGCCTCAGGCAGTTCCAGCCAGAAACGGGCCAAACTCTTAAAACGTCTGCGCCTGGTGGAATCCTTCATGGCCAGTGGTACTCAGCCTACATGGATGATCATGGATGTCCTCCCCGTCACCCCACCGGACTTAAGACCCATGGTTCAGTTGGATGGTGGTCGATTCGCAACCAGTGACTTGAATGATCTTTACAGACGTGTCATTAACCGGAACAACCGTTTACAGCGTCTGTTGGAAATGGGTGCTCCGGAAATCATTGTCCGTAACGAAAAACGGATGCTTCAAGAGGCTGTTGACGCCCTCATTGATAACGGTCGTCGTGGCCGTACTGTGGTTGGCCCTAACAATAGGCCGTTGAAATCCCTCAGTAATATTATTGAAGGGAAACAAGGCCGTTTTCGTCAAAACCTTCTCGGAAAACGGGTTGACTACTCAGGCCGGAGCGTTATAGTGGTGGGCCCCAAGCTCAAACTGCATCAGTGCGGTCTACCCAAAGAGATGGCTGTTGAGCTGTTTAAACCCTTCGTCATCAACAAATTGATTGAACGTGGGGAAAGCCAGAACATCAAATCCGCCAAAAAGAAAATTGAGCGCCAGGAAACCATTGTTTGGGACGTTCTGGAAGAAGTCATTAAAGGCCACCCGGTTCTGTTGAACCGAGCCCCAACCCTTCACCGTTTGGGGATCCAATCCTTTGAACCAGTTTTGGTTGAGGGCCGAGCCATTCAGCTTCATCCGCTGGTGTGTACTGCCTTTAACGCGGACTTTGACGGTGACCAAATGGCGGTTCACGTGCCCTTGTCCATCGAGGCTCAGACTGAAGCCCGGATGCTGATGCTGGCAACCAACAACATTCTGCTCCCGGCAACGGGACGGCCGGCTATTACGCCCACGCAGGATATGGTTCTAGGGTTATACTATTTGACCCTGGATAATCCAAAGCCTCAAAAAGGAGAAGGTATGATCTTCTTCAGTTTTGAGGAGGCTCTGGCTGCCCACGAAGTGGGTGTTGTTGAATTGCATTCCAAAATTAAAGTACGGGATGAAGACGGCAACCTACTCGAAACCACCCCAGGGCGGATTATCTTCAACAAAACCCTACGTGGGGCATTAGTGAGCTAATTCACTTTTAGCCTTTTCCGGAGTATTAAACGTGTTAAGCATTACATCGATGAGGAAATAATTGAACTATGAGTATCCTCTCACCCAGTAAAACCAGCAAAAAAAGCCTGGAATACCTGAACAACATCATGAACAAGAAGCAGCTTCAGAATCTGCTGTCACGGGTTTATGATGAGTATGGCGGAGCTAAAACCGGTTCATTGGCAAATGCTCTGAAAAATCTCGGGTTTAAGTACGCTACATTGGCCGGTGTTACCATCTCAATCCAGGACTTAACTGTGCCTGAAGAGAAAAAAGCGATTTTGGCAAAAGCCGAAGCTCAAATCGAAAGAGCGACCCATCGGTTTGCCAAAGGTGAAATTACTGAGGTTGAACGGTACTCCAAGGTTATTGATACCTGGGCCCAAGCCACGGAAGAATTGACCAACGAGGTTGTTGAGAAATTCGATCGCTTGAACCCAGTGTATATGATGGCCTTCTCCGGTGCTCGTGGTAATATCAGCCAGGTCCGACAGTTGGTCGGTATGCGAGGGCTGATGGCTGACGCGCAAGGCCAGATTATTGACTTGCCGATTAAGACCAACTTTAAAGAAGGCTTAAGCGTTACAGAGTACATCATTTCCAGCTACGGCGCCCGGAAAGGCCTTGTAGATACGGCGTT
>JANWKX010000039.1 GCA_025451145.1 Vampirovibrionales bacterium | reverse complement strand
TTTCCCACTCAATCCTTTTTTTCTATTCGATTTTGCTGATTTTCCGTTAGTTTCTGCCGCTTCTCCTTTTTTCTCTGTTCGATATGCTGATATCAATGACTCATCGATATGGACGCTTTTCAAAAAGCGAGCCAGTTCCGCATCTGAATCACAAGTTACGGAAAACGTGATGGGCATACAGTTAACACTCCTTTGGAATATAAAGAAATAAGCATGACTGCTTACTTATCTAAGAAATAACACAACTTTTCAAATCGGAAAAGCCCTAAATCTCATTTAAACAGCCCTCTTGCTTGCAAGTAAACCCGAAAACCATCAACCAAAAAGGGCTTCAGCTGTAAATAACGTTGTAAGCCAAAGCAGATAGTTGACGGTACTCTGTCTAATCAATATGTATCAGGGCTTTCTATATGCAGCCCTGAATTGAGACTTACCAACTATACTTTCGCTGATTGGAATAAAGATTTAGATTTGCTTTACCTATCGCAAATCTAACGCGTTCACACCCTTATTTTAAACTGGTAATCAATGAAATGGAATATCCGATGACTCGATCAGCAGAAAAAAAGCTTCCGGGTCACCTCAGAGAGATTGGCGCCCAATTTTTCAACGGAAGCTTGCTGTTTGGCATCTTTCAATGTTCCATCAGAGTTAAAAGCCTCATGAGCCTTGGAAACGGCTATTTGATCGGGTAATACCAGAACCCCAATGTTTTCGAGAATAGACCGCAGAGGGGTCAATCCTCTTAATCCGCCCAAAGCACCCGGAGAAGCACTCATAATACTGGCAACCTTTCCCTTGAACTCAACCAGCGGCGGCTTATCATCCACAGGTCGGGATACCCAATCAATGGCATTCTTGAGAACGCCTGAAATGGAGCTATTATATTCCGGTGAGGCAATTAAAAAGCCTTGATGTTCGGTAAAAAGCGCTTTTAATCGCCTTGCGTTTTCCGGGAGTCCTTGACTCTCCTCTAAATCACCATCATACAAGGGTAATGGATAATCCCTTAAATCAATGATGGTTACCAGGGCACCGGCTTTTCTGGCCCCTTCTGCTGCAACATGGACCAATTTTTTGTTATAAGAATCCGTGCGGGTACTGCCTGCAAAGGCCAATATTTTGGATTGGCGTTCCTGTTCATCCATGATTAAGGTTCCTCACTGCCACGATATAGACTTAATAGACTTAGATCGTTCATTACGGTGCGAAGCTTCAATTTTATCAGAACGCCCCAGAAACCTAAATTACACTCAGGGCAATTCCTCTAAAATCAAATTTTTGTGAATTAAAGTGTACATTTCAAGACCCATCATACAAACCATTCATGAATGTTACTGTAGGCCCTTATACAGGAATGTAAATATTTGTATAAAAACATGTTCTATCGAGCAATCTCTCAAGATTGAATGTTTTTATTAATTTAAACACAGTAAAAACGAATTTTTTGGAGAGAGGTTTTTAACACAGGAGAAGAGGTTTTGACTCAGCCTTATATTTTACCCTTACCCCCTACTCAGAATCAGCCTACGATGGCATCATCAATGAATGCTGCAAGCCCATCACAAGGCATAGGAAGCTATGATACCGATTCCCTGTTACAGTTGGGCCAGACCATTGATCAGGAATCCCAAATCCTTTTATCGCAAGTCCAAAGTGCAAGCCAGGCTGCACCTTCTTCAGCGCTATCATCTTATATGCCTTTAGGCGCTTCAAGCGCAGGTTTAACATCGCCTACCATGTCAACGGCAGCTGCAGGCCAAAACCAACAAAGCTCAATTGTAGCTCAACTACAAGCGGTTCTACCCGGTTTTTCCGCATCTCAAATTCAAAGCGCATTAATTTCCAACATGGCACCAGGGTCAACGTCCATGCCATCCCTTAATTTAAGCAGCCCCGATCCTTCATCAGCATCGTCAACATCATCATCTTCAGGCTCATCATCCTCCAGCGATGCGTCTCATGGAACTGGAGCGCTGCCCTCAGCAGCAGCTGGAACAGATAAAGCAAAACTCATTGATTATGCCAAGCAAATGGCCCAAAAATATGGCATTCCTGAAGATATTTTCCTGAGACAAATTCAACAGGAATCCGGTTTTAGCACCAATGCTGTCAGCTCAGCCGGCGCCATCGGCATTGCCCAGTTTATGCCGGATACCGCCAAGGGCTTCGGGATTGATCCGCATGATCCCTATCAATCCTTAGATGCGGCGGCTAAGTTTGATCAACAGCTTTATAAAGAGTTTGGAAGCTGGACGCTGGCCATGGCGGCTTATAACAGCGGTCCAGGAAATGTTCAAAAATACAAAGGTGTTCCCCCATTCCCTGAAACCCAACAGTATGTGAAAATCATTGTTGGATAATCAATCTGTAGGAATAGCCTTTGCGATTAAAACCTAAATAATGACTGCAATCGGCATTTTTGCAGGTAGCTGCATCAGATTTTATGGGAATGTATGGATAAGCCTCAAGAGACAGCATTACTTCTAAAACAAGGGATTTGGCTAGAGTATATTACCTTATTCTGGAATGTTTTGGGGACAATCATTTTAGTCATTAAAGGCTATCAGGCCCATTCGATTGCTTTGTTCGGCTTTGGCATGGATTCATGCATTGAAATATTTGCGTCGTTAATTGTGGTCTGGCAGCTCAAATCAATCCATCAAAAACATGAGCCCATTGCACGTCGCCTTATCGGAATCGCTTTCCTGCTTTTAGCCCTTTATATCTTGAGCCAATCCCTTCACTCCCTGTGGATTGGAATTCATCCAAAGCCCTCTCTCTTTGGTGTTTTATGGCTATTATCTACCGTGATACTCATGTTGTTACTGGCAAAAGGCAAACGGCGGATCGGTAATCAGCTTAATCATGCCGTCCTGTTATCTGAAGCAAAGATAACTGTGATTGATGGATACCTTGCCGCTATCATTCTTGCAGGCTTACTGGTAAACGCAGTATGGGGATATTACTGGGCAGATCCGATTGGGGCGTTATTAATTGTTCCCTGGTTAGTGAAAGAGGGAATCAGTGAGGCCAGAAGCTGATTTTAACAGCCTAAGGAATGGTTAATCCATTCAATTAGCGGCCCTTTCTTGGTTCTCTGGCTTGGATAAAAAGCAAATCTCCGAGATTTTCCAGACTGGCTCAAGGCGTTCTAATTTAAAATTTATTTTAAGGATGAGTTGTAGTATAGTTTTTCAATCTTAGGTTTCAGACTTGAATTAAAGTTTTCTCTCTTTTAAGTCTTGATAATTTTTAATGTTTTAAGAGTAATGCGTGAGGGATGTGAATACGATGCACTTATCTCCTGTTTTAAAGGGCTATTTGCCAAGAATACCGCTTAAACAATCCTGGCAGCCACAGTTTAGCGGTTCAACTGGTCCAAAAAGTGAACTTGCCGCCGCATTTTTTCAGCACCCGGCCGAAGCGATTATGCAAGGTCATGTGGATGCAATCAAACAGTTTTTAGAAGACTTTAATGCCAATTATGAGCAATTAAAAAATCTCTCTATTGTGGAACTTCAAACGAGTTTTGATCTCAAGCAACTTGCGATTCTACTGACCAGATTATATATAGATAAGGATTTACCGGCAGACAATAACCGAGCAAAACTGATGGTCAATCTCAAGATAGCCGGGGCGGAGCAAAATTGTAGCTACCCCCTTAGACTTCATCTCAGTAAAGTGCTTTATAGCCACTAGTGCAACGTTTTACAAAACGCTTCATTGACACTTTAGACTGGTGATTTAAAATTTGCTGGGCATCTCAACCGTTTTTAGATTTGGTGCCCTCGGGCGGACTCGAACCACCGACATTCTCCTTAGGAGTGAGACGTTCTATCCTACTGAACTACGAGGGCAAATTTTCAAAAGCCAACATCCTCAGCTTACTGCTTCAGGGGCGATTTGTCTACCTGTTGAAAATCAGCCAGGATTGCCAGATTTCTCTGATTAACTAGGTAAAAACATGGCATTTGGCTTTTCTCGCCGAAGAGGATTAACCCATGAGACAAATGACCACAGATTGACTTAGAAAATGAAGTTGGCGGGCTCCGATTCGATTTCCTGGGTTTGCCAGCCCCGCATTTTGTTTACTACCAGGAGTGGCTTTCCGGAAGGCGCTTTTTCCACGGCATCGACTTGCTTGAAGAAAAAGTGGAAATGATTTTCGGTGCTTTTCAGTAATCGCTGATGGGCAAGGTTGATCTCTTCGGCATGTTCCTGTAAATAGTTTGGATTGGGAGAAACCAGGTGAACCTCAACCTCATAAGGGCTGGTCTGGTGAAGCTGTTGTCCTAATAAATCTGTGAGTGGCTCAAGACAGTAGTCCAGGAAAAGAAGGCTAAAGAAGGACCCTTGGTTGGTCACAAGCCTTTCATTCAAGCGCCCTGTAATTTGGCCCAACGTATGCCAATTTCTCCTGCACTGGCAAGGCCCTGGAGGCTTCATAATGCCGGAATCCTGCACTTCGTATCGAATTAATGGCATGTAGTCATTTTGCAAACCGGTGATGAGAATGCGTCCTTCTTCTCCAGGCGGAAGGAGATGACCTGCTTCGTCAACAATCTCTACATAGGAGTATAGCGGATTAATATGAAAACCGGTCTTAAAGCTGCATTCGCATGCCACATCACCAATTTCCCGGCACCCATAGCGGCTATACACAGGGCAATGAAAGACACTTTCAATGGTTGCCCGCATTTTCTCGCTTAAATGCGAAGTCGTCACTAAAATGCCTTTAAGCGTTCGGGTGATGGGTAAGTTATACCGGATGCTGAAGCATGCCAATTCGTATAATTCCTGAGTATAACCCACGATGTGCTGATGAGTGGTCTTTTCGTTGACTTCCTGGATATATTGCTTCATCAGGTCATCCGACATGTGATAGCAGTTGAGTAAATGGCGATTTTGAATGGTTTCCAGCCAAAAGTTTAATTTTAAAGGATCCGTGGGATAGACTTGATCTTGAAGGGCGCCCCAAAAATAAAAATAGGGCATGCCAAATTCCAAACCCATCCATTCATAAATCAAATGGGTATGAGCCAGATACCAGTCCCAGTATTGGAGGTCAGTCGAAACATAAACGGGATTTCCGGTGGTGCCCCCGGAGTGTAGCTTCATAATCCTGCGGCGTGAAATGGAGGTATCCTGATTCAAAAGTTTGTCTTGGTTCTGATTGATATCACGCTTTGTTAAGGGGGCTAAATGGGGAAAATTAGCCAGGATAATATCGCCCTCTGGCCCTATCAGGCCAGCATCCTGAAACGGCTTGCGATAAAATGGGATATTCCAATATGCAGTTGTTAAAAGACGTGTGAGGGCTTTTCGCTGCAAATCGGTATTTTCTGGCCAGGATAAAAATTGCCGCCTTTTCAGGTCCTGGTATTTTTGAGCGTATGAAGAACCCGAAATCCGCTTAAAGGAGTTATAAATCGAACGTCTGGTTTTTATCAGGGGTTTCATTCACTGATTTTGCTCCATCTTCTATCCATTATCCATTTTTGAGACCGAAAGCATTGTCCGACATTAGCTCGTTGCATGAAATTACCGATCTGGATAATGGACTAATCACCCTAGCGGATAGATGACCGAGTTAGGGAGTATGGCATAACACATGACTGTGTTTAGTTAAAAAGTAATCATTGCCTACCTGTTTAAAGAGGCACTTTGATGTTGCATCTGTTTTACTTAAGGGAGCATTATGGCCACTTTAAGCCAATCAAATATTAGTTATGAGGGCTACCTTAAAATTCAAGGGCTCTTATCACAACAAGTCTTACTGACCACAGCGCATGATGAACTCTTTTTTATTATCATGCATCAGACTTACGAGTTGTGGTTTAAGGAAATTCTTCATGAGCTTTTTGAAGTCATTCGATGTTTCAAAAGCCAGGAAATACAACGAAGTATTAAAGTATTGCATCGAATTATCAGCATTCAGAAAATTCTGCTCTCCAAGCTAGATCTTTTAGAAACGTTGACGACCACAGAGTTTGCTACGTTTCGGGATAGTCTTCGTCCGGCAAGCGGCTTTCAATCGGTTCAATTCCGAGAAATCGAGTTTTTAAGTGGCCTTAAAAACACCTATTTTATTGAATTATTCGA
>JANWKX010000038.1 GCA_025451145.1 Vampirovibrionales bacterium | reverse complement strand
CTGCGCACAGTTAGGCAGAATTAAAGACGCCAGAGTGGCCTACCAAGATGTCATCCGCCTTGCCCCCAATAGTGAAGCTGCAAAATTGGCAAAAGATGGATTGAGTTATCTGCCTGAAGGGGATCAATTGGATGTACCCCCCAAACTTCAGGCTCGAAATCCAAAAACACAAGACCAGTCACAAGATGGGCAATCAATGAACGCCGCTTCAAACCCTTTCGGTAATATGGACCCAAAAGCAATGGAAATGATGATGCTCATGAGTTCTATGGGCGGAAATGGCGGTGGCTTTAATCCCATGATGATTCCGATGATGCAAAGTTTTAACAAGGGAAACCCAGGTGGAAATGACCAGAACCAGATTCCACCCGAAGTCTACAGCTCTATGATGATGAATCAGATGATGCAGAATTTTAGCCCGTTTGGTAGCGACAAGCGAGATTAAACACACTTGTTGTTAATCGTCTCTACAGGCTGAAGGATTTGCTGTAGAATAGGACCACTGGTTAATGATGAGCTAGGGTTCTGTGATATGAAAGCCTTTTCGCCTCAAATGATTGAAAAAGCCCAAAAAATAAAGTTATTGGCCATGGATGTGGATGGTGTCCTCACCAATGGCGATATTATCTATACGGATGCAGGGCAGGAGATAAAGGTGTTTAATGCCAAAGATGGTCATGGTATTGCCATGTGGGTTCGCTCAGGCTTTGAAGCCGCCATTATTACCGGTCGGCAGTCTTCTATTAACCAACGCCGTGCTGATGAGCTGGGAATTCGTTACGTGTTTCAGGGGGCAAAGACCAAATTGCCGGTTCTTGAATCCTTGGTTGAACAGTTGGGCCTGGAATTGTCAGAAGTGGCTTATATTGGAGATGATATGCCGGATATTCCGGTTATGGAAAACGTGGGATTTTCGGTTTGTCCCAGTGATGCTGTTGATGAAGTCAAAGGGATTTGCCATTATACGACGAATGCGCCGGGTGGATGCGGTGCTGTTCGTGAATTGACCGATCTTCTCTTGACAGCCCAAGGACAATTGAAAATCGGTTCCGCTGATACACATCAGGAAATGACCCAAGCCTGATTCGGCTTCATCACTTAACACTGTCATAGCCCCCTTTTTATGCGTCACATCAAAGGAATTTTGTGATGCTTGATTTGCTGATACTCATCGAATAATAAAATGACGATTGTTATTATATCATCATGAATTTCAGATAAAAGAGTTGGGTATCCTCATTGGCCATTTTGGCTTCATTGGCTAGAATGTGCGTATGAAATGTCTTTCTGTGCTAGGGTATCCCGTTCATGTTGATTCTCCCCAGGGGCTTGTTCAGGCTATGCTGGCCGGACTGGATAAAGGTGAGCATCAGCACGTCATCACGCTCAATCCGGAGATGCTGATGCGAGGCGAATCGGATCCGATTTTTGCCTCGTTATTGAAATCCGGTGACATCGTACTTCCCGATGGTGCAGGTATCGTTTGGGCGCTTCGCCATAAAGGCTTTCCGGTCACCAGGGTTCCAGGAATTGAGTTTTCCCAGAAGCTTCTGGATCGTGCCGCATCTAGCGGTGAATCTGTTGCCTTGATTGGGGCCTCTCCTGAAGTGAATGAAGCCGCCCAAGAGAACTTATTGGCCCAATATCCCGGGCTCAAAATTGCATATGCCCATCATGGTTTTTTTCAATCGGTCGAGGAACGACGCTCCGTTGCTGAGACCTGCGCCAGGATGAAGCCTAAATATGTGTTTGCGGCCCTAGGCGTTCCTGGCCAGGAGTTATGGATTCAGGAATTTAAGACACTGTTTACAGAGCCGACGATTTTCGTTGGCGTGGGCGGAAGTTTTGATATCTGGAGCGGGTTGAAACGCCGTGCACACCCCTTGTTTTTAAAGCTGAACCTGGAATGGCTCTACCGAATTACCTCAGAGCCCTTACGTTTGAAACGTGTTTATAAGACTTTGCCCATGTTTGTAGTAAAAGTGTTATTAGAAAAGGTTAGGCCGGAAACAAAAGATGAGTACCCCCATGCAGAATCAAATCTCTAACATCACACGACCTGATGTTCAAACAAAGCTCTCGATTCAAGACTTACAGGAGTTAACAAGGCAGCTTCGACTGGATATCCTCCAGATGATTTTTGAGGCGCAATCCGGCCATCCGGGGACATCACTGTCTTGTATCGATATCCTGACCTGTCTTTGGTCTGTGGTGATGACTCACGATAAAAACCGGCCGGATTGGCCAGAACGGGATCGGTTTGTGTTATCCAAAGGCCACGGGGCGCCAGCTTTATATGCTATTTTGATGCATGAAGGCTACATCCCTAAAGAAGAGATTCATACGCTGCGACAGGTCCACTCTAATCTCCAAGGCCATCCGGCTTCCAAGTATATTAAAGGCGTGGATATTTCAACCGGATCGCTTGGTCAGGGGCTTTCAGCAGCCATTGGGATGGCCTTAGGACTTCGCTTAAACCAAAGCCCGGCTCATGTCTATTGCTTAATCGGTGATGGCGAATCGCAGGAAGGCCAAATCTGGGAAGCTGCCTTAAGCGCCCCTGCGCACAATATCAATAACCTGACGGCCATTTGCGACAGAAACGGCCTTCAGATTGATGGATGTACCGAGAAAATCAAACCGCTTGGCGATATTGGGAGCAAATTTGAATCCTTCGGCTGGAATGTCATGGAGATTGAAGGCCATAACTTCCAGCAGATTATTGAGGCGCTGCATCGATCAAAATCGATGGGGCAGGAAACCAGCAAGCCGACCATGATTGTGGCGCATACCACCAAGGGAAAAGGGGTTTCCTTTATGGAAAACGAGGCTGGATGGCACGGTAAAGCCCCTAATGCGGAACAATACGAAAAGGCTGTTGCCGATCTACAGCCGGATGTTTATTATCAAAGACTTCGTGAGGCATAAGCACCATGGCAATACTCTCTCCCTCAATTGATCTGGAAAAACCCGAAAAAATAGCCTTAAGAACCCAGTACGGAAAAACCCTGGCGGAGCTGGGCGAACAATATCCCGATTTAGTGGTTTTGGATGCCGACTTGGCCTGCTCCACCATGACCAAGTACTTCGCCGATGCCTATCCGGATCGCTTTTTTAACCAGGGCATTTCCGAAGCCGACTTGATGTGTACCGCTGCCGGACTGGCTGCTGTGGGCAAGATTCCCTTTGTCAGTACCTTCGCCCTGTTTGCCTCTGGCCGGGCCTGGGATCAAGTCAGAAATACGATTTGCTATTCCAACTTGAACGTCAAAATCTGCCCGACCCATAGTGGATTGAGCTTGGGCGAGGATGGGGCCAGCCATCAATCTATCGAAGATATCGCGCTTATGCGGGTGATTCCCAATATGACGGTGGTGGTGCCGTCTGACGCCATTGAAACGGAACGGGTGATTCGATGGGCAATTGACACCGAAGGGCCGATGTATATCCGCCTGGTTCGACCGAATCACGCGGTGATCCACACGGCAGATTACCGGTTTGAACCCTATAAAATTGAAGTGATGCGTGAAGGCAAGGATTTAACCCTTTGCGCCACCGGTGAAATGGTTTATCATGCCTTACTTGCGGCTAAATGGCTTTCTGAAAAGGATGGCATTGAGGCTGAAGTTCTAAATTGTGTCTTTATTAAGCCTTTCGATACTGAAACTCTGGTGAAAAGCGCCCGGAAAACCGGAAAAGTGATGACAATTGAAAGCCATCAATTTATTGCAGGTCTGGGTGGTGCTGTCTGTGAGGTTTTGTCTGAATTTCAGCCGACGCCGGTTAAGCGGTTAGGGACAAGAGATCAGTTTGGCCAAAGCGGAAAGCCGGATGATTTGTTTAAAGCCTATGGCCTGGATCCCCAATCCATTTATCAAGAGGCAAAAGCGTTTATTCAGGCATCCTAGTCCCAGATTTCTCCCTGTTTTAAGTGAGCATTAAGTTCAATCTTGGCGAAAATCCTGGATTTAATGATGTACGACTAGGAATACAAGGATTGATATCAGTGCAATATCAATCATGAAACTGGCTTTTGAGGAAAAAAAGAATTTGTTCATGACCTCTCAGACTTCTCCACCTTTGAAATTTATCTGAATAAATATCTCCTATACTTATTAAAGCATAGGCTCGTAGTTTCGCCAAGTGAGCAAATTGACAACCACCGTAAACTGAAACGACGATGCGCCTGCAAATTCAGGGGCGTCTTTCGGACACCAACGTCATCATAAAAAATCCGAGGAGTGATTGCTATCAATAGGCTGGTGGATATTTGGATAAACATGTTTTTAGACGATTTATGGATCCTGACTTTTTCCAGGATATTTTTTTCCGAAAAAGGATTAAGAGAAGCCAAAGTTAGGCTTCTCTTAATTTAGGAATTCATTATTGTTATGATTTATTCAAAATGCCCGTCAATATAGTGTATTGATTCTGGAGCAGCCTGCTCAATTACGCTTCTAACAGCCTCAATCTGACCAGCCAGCCCATGAAAGCCATTTTCTCTGGCAGGACCCATAGCCGCCCGAACTTTGCCTTCATCATCACCCGTAAAGACGGCAGCCTGTCCTTTATATTGACCAACAAGATAATCAGGTGGTGAAAGTGGTTTTCTTGTGCAGCCTGGATCCCCAGTGGCGTTTCTAAAAAATTCATCAACCGGATCCATTTGATGGCGAAATGGTGCAGTGAGATCCTGTTTAGCCAAAGCTATATCAGAAATTTGCTTATCCGAATAATTCCTAAAAATATGGATTTGTCCAAATCTTAACCCTAGAGCTTGATTCATATTACTTCTTCCTTATTTTTACTTTACTGAAAAGGTTTAAGGGAAAATTGTGTTCAATACTACTATTAACAGCAGTCAATATAATGGATTGATAAAGATCTTCTTTTTTTTAACAAATCTTCATTTTCACAGTTAAAAGTATTTGGATTTTGAGACTTTTAAGCGTTTTGGGCGAAATACCCACTTATTTCTGTTTCAACCACTCTGCTCTTTAGAGATATATCCATTCTTTAGCTTGGTTTTTCAGTAAAAATACCCCTCATGGAAAGTTGTAAGCCAGGTTTTGCACTGATTAAGGTAACGATTCTTCTCCAATCTTTTGTACTTACATTTACACTGAGTTTATAGGAAGGCCCTTCAGCCTGGTTATGAACTCTCTGACGACTGATTGAGGACTTCTTATCCGTATTTTGACCGAGTCCGGAGGCATTATTTTGGGCCAAGACAGTGATTTTTTTTGAAAATCCTTTTACAATGAAGAACATACGGATTGGATAGAATAGGGCACCATGGCGGCAGAGCTTTTAGCGCAAGAATCAACGCAAACCCAGCGTGAACCACTTCTTCGGCTGGAGCATGTGACAAAAGCATTCCCGATTAAAAAGGGCTTTTTTAACCGAGAGGTGGGTGCGATTCAGGCGGTTTCCGACATCAGCCTTGATATTTATCGTGGTGAAACCCTGGGGATTGTGGGCGAGTCCGGTTGCGGAAAATCAACCTTGGGGCGATGTATTCTTCAACTCATCCGCCCGACATCCGGCAAGGTCCTCTTTGAGGGCCGGGATTTGACCCAGCTTTCTCCCAAGGCCCTTCGTCCGATACGCCGGGATATGCAGATTGTTTTTCAGAACCCATACTCCAGCCTGGATCCCAGAATGTCCATTGGGGATACCATCCGAGAGCCGTTTATTATCCATAAAATCGCCAAGGGGAAAGCGTTACGAGAGGAGGTCAGAACGCTTATCGATTTAGTGGGGTTACCCAAGGCCGCCTATGAACGATATCCCCATGAGCTGTCTGGTGGCCAACGGCAGCGGGTTGGCATTGCCAGAGCTTTAGCCTTAAAACCCAAGTTTATTGTGGCCGATGAACCGGTTAGCGCCTTGGATGTCAGTGTTCAGGCCCAGATTTTGAATTTGCTCATGGACTTAAAATCGGAATTCAACCTGACCTACTTGTTTATTGCCCATAACTTAAGTGTGGTTGAGTACATCAGCGATCGGGTCGCGGTGATGTATTTGGGTAAAATCGCCGAAGTTGCGCCCGCCAGCCAACTTTATGAAAAGCCGTTACATCCGTACTCGAAGGCGCTTTTAAGCGCTATCTCCATTCCTGATCCGGACTACGATCACTCCAGCAGAATTTTGCTGGAAGGCGATCTGCCTTCACCGGCAAACCCGCCTTCTGGCTGCCGGTTTCATACACGATGCCCTTATAAAGTAGAGGTCTGTACCAGCCAAATTCCGGAACAGGCTGAGTATGGCCATCATCATATTGCTGCATGCCATCGTATCTCGGAAATCAACTAATCTTTTCCAAGTCGATCTGGGTGATGTAAAGTGCCGCAATTAACCTTTTCGTCGGTAAGATTGCCATCCAATCAATGGTGCGGTATGGTTGAGGGTATAAATGATGTGACCAGGGCGAAAACGCTCTCGATGAAGCCTTGGCCTTCGCTAAACTTTCGATAGGATAATCTGCTGGATACGAGGCCACGGGATGAACAGACTGCTGATCATTGATGATGAAGAGAAGACGGCAAATTTTCTTAAAAAAGGCCTGGAGGAGGAATCATACTTTGTTGATATTGCCATGGATGGGCAAAGTGCCTTGAACCTGGCGACGGAGCAACTTTATAGCCTGCTGATTTTAGATATGATGCTTCCCGTCATGGATGGTTGGCAATTTTTAAGCCGTTTTCGAGACATTGATCAAAAAACGCCTGTCATATTGTTAACCTCCTTAAATTCGGTTTATGACAGGGTCCGAGGTCTTCAATCCGGTGCCGATGATTATTTATGCAAGCCCTTTGCCTTTAGTGAATTATCAGCTCGGGTAGAAGCGGTTTTACGTCGCGCAACACCAAGCCCGGTCCAGGAGAGCTTTGAGATTGAGGATCTGAAAATCTCGTTGACCACGCAAACGGTGGAAAGAGAAGGCAAAAGTATTGAGCTAACTTCTAAGGAGTTTCGTATCCTGTGTTTATTGTGTGAAAATCATGGTCGGATGCTGTCTCGTCGGGAACTGAGCGAAAAGGTCTGGGGCATTGATTTTGATTGTGAAACCAATGTGGTGGATGTCGCCATCCGTCGCCTTCGCCAGAAAATTGACGCGCCTTTTAACGTCAAACTGATACACACCATCAGGGGCATTGGCTATGTTCTTGAAAAACGCTAAACTATTCGGCAATTCAATTAAGTCCCGGCTAATTATGACGTATGCCTTGAGCAGCATACTGTTATTGTCCTTTATTGTTTTGAGTGGTTATTCGTTATTGAGAAGTGAGTTTGAGCAGGATAACAATCGCTTTTTATCGGATGCCGTTTATCTGATTCAGACTATCCTAAAGCAAAACACGACGCTCACGCTTGATAAAAAGCTACCCAACGATATCACATCGTTTCATTTCAATAAGTATTATTTAAGGATTGTCAGGCCGGATGGAGATGTTTTCTTCGAGTCCTCTTATTTCCCGGTGTTTCCCAAGCAATGTACTAACCAATTAAAGCCCTATCAACTGCCTGGGACATTAGGCCCCGGTATTACCTGCCAAGCCAAAGATGGTAGCCTCTATGCGTTTATTCAAGCCTGGGGCGTGTTTGGTACGGATTCGAAGCAGAAAGTCTTGTTGCAAATTGCCGATGATGTCTCCCGGCGGGAAAATATCTTAAGCGCCTATCGCGTTGAGCTCCTTGTGATTGAATTTATCGGGATTCTCCTATCGCTGGCAATTAGCTATATTGTCGCCGTACGAGGCATGAGCCCCCTGAAAGAAATTTCTTCCCGAATTGAATCGGTGACCTTTAACACCCTGGATCAACGCATTACCCCACTCGGATGGCCCAATGAGCTTCAAGGGTTGGCATCATCATTCGATAGGCTTTTAGGTCGATTGGAGCAAGGGGTGAACATGCTGTCCCGCTTTGCTTCAGACTTGGCCCATGAATTCAGGACCCCCATTACCAACTTGAGGGTTGAGACGGATGTGCTTTTGAAAAAGCCACGCGCCAACGAAGACTATGTGAAAAGTCTTGAATCCTCACTGGAAGAGTACGAGCGCCTTTCCACCATGATCGATCGATTGCTGCTTTTGGCGAAAGTAGAGGATCCCAGGACCCAGCTTCAGGTGGAAATCTTTGATTTAAGGCCGGAGATTGAAAAAATTATCGAGTATTTCCAGATTTTGGCAGAAGAAAACCAGATTTCCATTGGTATTTCTGGCGATGGCAGATTACAGGCGGATAAAACCCTCTTTGGCTGGGTGATGGGGAACGTTCTGTCTAACGCTATTAAATATACCCAGCCCAAAGGTCAGGTTGAGATTCAGGTGTTGCCCTCCAAAAAAGACGATATTGTGATTGAGATTCGAGATAATGGCATTGGCATCAGCCCGGAGGATTTGCCTCGTATCTTCGAGCGTTTTTACCGGGCGGATACCTCCCGCTCCAGTAAGGTTGCCGGAGCTGGCCTGGGCTTATCCATTGTCAAATCCATTATAGCCCTTCACGGTGGCCAGATTGAGGTCATCAGCACCCTGCATCACGGGACAACGGTGCGTCTGATTTTCCCCAACAGCGCTATCCCATATTCATTTAGTCAAAAAGAAGCCCCTACACTAGTGTAGAGGCTGAAAATTTAGCGAAGTATGCATTGAGGGGAGATTAGCATTCGATTGTTCTTACATAATAATAAAAACAATCAATCGATCGAGATTGCCTTTTTCGACCTAAAAATGAAGAAATGTAAACTTGGCTCTCAAATTGTCATCAAATTCCATAATATTCATCTCTACGATGCTTTATGAAATGCTTGAAGACAAAGCAGAGATGATGAGGGGCTTGTAAGGTTTTGATTGGGATTGAAACATCTTAATAATTTTGAGGATATTGAAGATATTGAGGTGATTTCCCATAATCGGGGCTAACCTGCCGAAACGAGCCGTTGCGATACAGATCCTCATTACTCCAGACGTTATGCCCATCAAAATAATAGGGCTGCATGGCATTTGGATTTACTTGTATTGGGACATTGACCGGCAAACCCATTTCGGTGTTAGTATAAACAGCATTACGATCGTATGAATGGTAATATCCGGTATTGTAACCGCCGTATACAGCGGGAGAGCCATAGGTATAGGGATAATTCCCACCGCCGTAGTACCCGCCTGAGCCTACTCCAACCCCAAAAGAAGGTCCTCCGCCATAACCGTAATTACCCGAACCGAAGCCTACGCCAAACCCAACGCCGATTTGGGCTAAAGTGGCTGTGTTTTTTCTAGCTTGGAAGAATCCCAATACGGCAATAATCGCAATCAGTCCAATCACAAGCCATTTTTGAAGCATCATCATCTCATTTTCCTGATTATCATCAAGCTTTAGGGGTGCATCTCTAAATTTTGCTTGATTTTAAGATCGGGGATTACTGCTCAATGGTCTAATTTTGGGTCATGGTGTTATGGTGCAGGCCTGTATTGCATGGGCTATCCTGGTGTCTTGGCGGATATGTATGGGCCTGGTAAGAGATTGAAAAGAAATAATGGCAAGATAAGAGCTCTCACTAAAGGCTTTTTCCGGTGAAACGGTTTTCAATTCGGATCGTGTTTACTCGCCTTCAAACATCCTGAGTTGCTTTGGCCCAGCTTGGCCAGTTCTTTCGGCTTCGTATTCATCGACCTCGCGGAGCAACGCCTCTATTT
>JANWKX010000037.1 GCA_025451145.1 Vampirovibrionales bacterium | reverse complement strand
TATCGACTTTACGCTATGTTGTCATGGTTACAGGATTCTCGTTAATCCTCTTTTTTGATTAACCTCAACAATCAGGCGATTGATATAAGATAGCGGCTTCAATAAAACCCAAGGTTAATTCATTTAGGAGATGCCTATTTACAGACATTAATAGCGTTATGCAAAGGAGTTAATGCTCATGACAACACAAGCTGTTTCTGAAAAATTAAAAACGTTAGCAAAAGATCTAAGTAAAGATTTTCCCAGGAGTCCTAGGGCGACTTTGGGTGGCTATGTTCTTGCTGCCAGAATGTTGGATAAGTGTCGGGCCGTCCTGAACGGTACCAATGGCGAATACCATTTTAATTGTCCGCTGGACAAAAATATTCTTGATTTCACCGGTATTAACGCCGATGACTTCAAGGATTTTGTAGCCACCGGCGCCTCCGATGAGGAAATTGGAGAATGGATTAAAACCCAATCCAAAGTAAAAGATAAAACAGAAATCGTTCAATGGAATAATAAACTGAGGGACAAGAGCCTTAGCGATTTACCGCCTGAGGTGCAGGTGTATATGGAAGACTATATGGCCCAGTATGTTCCGGCCGGTAAAGTGGTTTATCGCTGGTTTGATATTTACGATTACGAAGAAAAACGACTCTAATCAGTAAGTTCTTAAAAGTTTATTTCCAGGTGGGCAGGAGTAATTACCTCTTGCCTACCTGATTGATTGGATGAAATATTTTACCCCCGCTATGTTTCATTTACAATAATATCGATTGGCCAAGATAAGGAAGCTAAGCCCCATGGAATACCGTCAATTGGGAAAAACGGATTTAAATGTCAGTTTAATCTGCCTCGGAACAATGACTTGGGGAGAACAAAATACACAGGACGAGGCTCATCAGCAACTGGATTATGCAATTGACGAGGGTATTAATTTTATTGATACGGCTGAAATGTATCCTGTTCCGCCGAAAGCGGAAACTCAAGGTCGAACGGAGAATTATATCGGTACCTGGCTGGCATCCCGTAAGAACCGGGATAAAGTCGTTTTGGCGACCAAGGTTGCAGGTCCCTCCAAAAGGATCACTTGGCTTCGCGATGGCAACGTGCGGCTGGATCAGAAAAACATTCAAAAAGCACTGGAAGATAGCTTAAAGCGTTTAAAGACAGACTACGTTGATCTTTATCAGCTTCATTGGCCTGATCGCGAAACCAATTATTTTGGCCAGCTCGGCTATATCCATCGCCCTGAGGATACCCCTATTCCAATTGATGAAACGTTATCAGCCCTTGAAGATCTTGTTCAATCCGGTAAAGTTCGGCACATTGGTATCTCCAACGAAACCCCATGGGGCTTTATGAAATTTATGGAAGCGGCAACGTATCAGCAAAAACCAAGAATGGTCAGTATCCAAAATCCCTATAGCCTGCTTAACAGGACGTTTGAAATAGGGCTTGCCGAAATTGCCATCAGGGAAGAATGTGGGTTGTTGGCCTATTCTCCCATGGCCTTTGGCTTACTCTCTGGAAAATATTTTGAGGGCTCAAGTTCCCCTGAAAGCCGGTTGAATCAATTTAAAGTCTTCGATCGATACAATAGCCCTGAGGCCAAAGCCGCAGCAGCGCTTTATGTTCAATTGGCCAGAGAAAACAATCTGTCTCCTGCCCAGATGGCGTTGGCTTTTGTAAACTCCCGCCCCTTTGTCGCGAGTAACATTATCGGAGCGACCACGCTGGAGCAGCTTAAAGAGAATATTGAGAGTATACACCTCAAGCTTTCGCGTGATGTCCTTGCTGAAATTGAGCAAATTCATCAGCAATACCCAAACCCTGCGCCCTAAGATCAAGCTTATTGTGAGCGAGGCTTTTTGGGACTGAATTGATGTAACAAAAAAAGCGATTCGCTTTGTAAAACATTTAAATTTTATCTCTTTTTTTATACCATATTTATACGTTTCGAGGATTATGGTGGTTCAAGAAATTTGAAGGTTCTTGAGCACATAAGGCTGGTTCATGAGAATTCTTACAACGCCATTTGGATATCAGTCCCATCGACAATTCTTTCCTGCGCCTCGCATGGCAGGAGATAATGACGATCCTAAGTATAGCCGTAGAAGCATACTGGGTTTGAATTGGTTAGAGAAGGCCATTAAAGCTGCCAAGAGCGATACAGAGCCATCGACTGTTGATCCGACAGAATTTTTAAAATTTCTGGGTTTGCCGATGGATACGTTGTCCCGAGTCTTTGGTACGTCCTCTGCCAATCCTCAGGCTGGAGAGACTCAAATCGAAGTTAAACCAGAAGAACCGGAATCCAAGGGCCCTAGCTTGGGACAAAAAATCAAGCGAAGAACCTTTCTGGTCTCCTTGGCAACCATTGCCATTTTATATCGACTGTGGGCGTATTTGGAAGCCAATCCGGATAAGAAGGAAATCCTATTGGCCATTATCGCTGGCTGGGTCGATCCCGATGCCGTTGTCAAACAGTATGTTTTTCAAATGAATCGGGCGACACCGTCTTATACCAATGAGCTGCTTAGCGATTACAAGAAGGAGTTATTAGATCCCAATAACCCACGTCGTCTTCAGGTGATTGATTTTCATCCTTACGGGCAAAGAGGGAATCCTAAAATACATGCCTGGTATGTACCGCCAGTAAATGCGGATTTCCCAACGGTTCTTTTTACAAACGGCTTAAAAGCCAGAATTATTGACACCCAACGGGTGATGCATGCACTGATTAAGCAAGGCTATGGATTTATCGCCTATGATTATCCTGGAAACGGTGATAGCCAGGGCGAGGCCTCGGAGTCCAACTATGTTGATGCTGTTAAGGCATGCAGTGATTACCTGGAGCGAAATCCATTAAATCCTCTGTTTACAGCCGATAAACAGCATCAGCTCTTAATGGGATACTCTTTGGGAGGGAATGTCACAGCGCATTACGAAGGCCTTTATGAAACCTTACCCCGGATACCGATTAATAACGATACCAAGGACTATAAGGGAATCGTTTTAATTTCCGCTCCGGACAGTTTTGCCGATGTTTATGGCTCGATTCGTGAAGATCACTTTCCATTTTTTGCTCCGCCCAAAAGTCATATCCCCCATTATTTCTTTAATGCCAACCCTTGGCTTCCGAGCATTACTATCCCCTTCGCGCTCGTATATGGCCTTAAAGATGATGTGGTCAATCATCCGCAGGCAACTCAAGGGGGTTGGGATTCGCCTCAGTCAAGGCCGAAAGCTTATGACTCAGATAATATGGAATTCAAAATTTATAATCAGGTACACTCAAAAATAAAATATTATCAGGCGATGCCCGGGCTAGACCATTTAAATATTATGACGGATGGTAAAAGCATTAGCACAATCGTTGATTTTGTGAATCAAATCGCGCTGCCGCCAGAAACTCCCTATACACCATTTCGTGGCCATATCCATTAAGTCCAGGGGCTTTTAAGATCATGGGCTGATCTTAGCGCCGAAGGACCTTGGTGAGATCGATGAACCAACTCATGAGCCGAATGCCAAGGATTTCTGGTATCCTGGCTTAAAACACAGCTTCTATCCAGACTGCCATTGGGCATTACAAAATTAAAAAAGGCGTTTAATTCTTCATCCTGTGGATGTTGGCGATCCACTGGCAAATTGATAAGATTTGGGCCAAAGGCTTTGGCAATCTCACCGGATTCTGTCAAATGCAGCTTTTGGATGAGCTGGCCCTCTTTATCAAACACCGTCAAGACACATCCATAATTTAAACGCTCAAACTGGTAGGACTTTCCATCAGGTATCGGTTTGGTTTTAAACCCGTGAGAATCTTTCGCCAATAGCCGCTGTACCAACTTAAGCTTCATCCTGGAGCTGAATGAGGAAGGGATTAGTTTTTTGAGTTGTTGCGCGGGTTGAAGGGTTCTTAAAGCAGAGGAAATCGTCGTCATGATGGCCTCATTGAATTGATTAAACGTAAAGTCAACATGACTCATTTAACGCCGCCCAGAAAAAAAATTGCGTTGTTTTAAAAATCGACCAACGTTAAGAAAGTCCACTTAAATGGCGCTGCATGTCCTGCATGGGCATCAGATCACCCCGCTTGGCCGCCACTTCAACCCCTTGCTCAAAAACGGACTTGGCTTCAGAAGCTTGTCCTAGACCTTCGAGCGCTTTCCCAAGAGCCAGATAAGCGACGGTATATTTGGGATCAGCCTCTATGGCTTTTTTCAGATGCGGAACTGCCAACGTAAACTCTTTAAGGGTGACATAGGTATTCCCCAAGCCATAGTTGGCCAAAGCATCCTCCGGATCGATCGCCAACACCTCTTGGAACATGGCGATTTTGCTTTCCAAAGCTGCTTTTTGCTGCTTTTCTGTCTCAGCTTGAGCTTGCACCATCGATTTTTCAGCCATCGCCTTTTTAAAGCTCAACGTAGTGGCCTTGGCCTTTTCGACCTCTGCTTCTTCCTTCATGCCGAGCTTCATATAAAACACAGAAAGATTCGTGTGGGCCATGACATCATCGGGGTTAAGCTCAGCAAGCTTTTGCATCAGGGCGATGGCTTCTTCATATTGACCTTGCCTTGATAAGACAACACCCAGGGATTCATAGGCATCGGCAAAATGAGGATTCAGCTCAATGGCTTCTCTTAACAATACAATGGCCTGCTCTTCATCGTTTTCAGCAAATTTTCTGAGGGCCAGGTCATATTTTTGCTGTGCCATATCCGTCGCGCTCAAAGGGCTGTAAAACGGTAAAAAATGGACTTTTGCGTGATATTGCTTCCCCAAAATGACTAAATCCAATTCCTTATTTGGTACCCGATAGTCCCGATTGAGATACACCAGGGCAATGGGGGCGTTTAGGGTCGGGGAGTTCGTATAAGATTTAAGCTGCCCGACGACTTCCCCCGTCCCAAGATGGATATCGGTATTCATGGCAGTTTCTTGGATAGGCCTATCCAAAACCAGCCCAATCAATGCCTTCGAGACACTGCCATAGGTTTTGACCTTGGCAACCACTTCCTGGCCAGGGTAGCATCCTTTGGTGTAACTGACACAGCTTTGTTCAAGGCCAGCTTGAGGGAGCATGAGGTCAGAATCCATATCCACGTCAAACAGCGGAATCCCTGCCTCAATCCGTAGCGTCTCTTGAACCTCTTGTGTCATCTGTTGCAAGTTGAATGCTTTGCCAACGTTTACCAGGGTTGCCAGGAATGCTTCAAAATCGCACTGTTCTGGAATCGCTAGAATAAAGCCGGTTTCCCCCGTCAGGCTTCGCTTGAAAATCAGGATCGAGGTCCCCTGCCACGAGACTTCCCAAACCCCGTATTCACTCAGAGTAGACTCAGGGATTTTCTGAAGTCCCAAGGCTTGAAGCAATGGCCAACTTTGAGGGCCTTGCAGCGTTAAATAATGAGAATGGGCAGTTTGATCCGAAAAAGAGACAGCCTCGGTAAAGTGAACACGCTCCAAATGATCGATAATCGTGGGGATTTGAGCCGATTCTGCGAGGATTAAATAGTTCTCTTTTAAGGCATGAAGTGAAAAATACGCTTGAAGATGGGCTTTTCGATCCAAAAGTGCACTGGCTTGACCCATATTGGGTTGCAGTTGAAACACATCGTTTGTGGTTTGCGCTTGAAGAAAAGCCTGCGCGTCCTGTCCAGTGATTTCTAACAACCCATACCCATCCAGAAGGGCATAGCCCACCTTATCCCGGACTTGCTGGGCCAGTTGGTTTGTCGATTCTTGTGAGGAAGTCACCATCAGGGGTATTGTTACCTAAAAACTAGACGCTGAAGGATTCACCACAGCCACAAGTGTTGGTGGCATTGGGGTTGATAAAGACAAACCCTTTCCCTTCAAGGCCGCCTTGGTAATCAACCGTCAGTCCTTTGAGGTAAATAGCGCTCTTGGGATCGATAAAAACATTGATGCCCTCTGCATCCACCACGTAATCGTTGTCCAGCTTCTCATCAAATTCAATACGATAAGACATACCGGAGCAACCGCCGCCTTTGACACCCAGACGAAGCCCTGCCTTAGGCTGGCTGTTTTCCTGCTCTGATTGATATAGCCGCTTGATTTCATCCATGGCTTTATCGGAAATACTGATTAAATTGGGTGGTGCCGTTCGGTTTGCGGTTTCACTCATGGGGACAGGCCTCCAAATACGATTTCAGTGGGTAATGAACTTTGTTTTGCCATGTCACTATAACACAGGATAAGGGCAATTTGCCATGAGTCAAGCCTCTTAGGGATCCTGGAGTCTAAATTCCTGTTTCATTTTAATTTGATATCTGCAAAAGTGTCTCTATGTTTAAAAGCCTGAGAAGGCTTATCATGCATTTATTCTTCACCCCAAAAATAAAGAATTGTAAAAAAATGGGTATTTTAGCAATATTTAGCACTATATAATCTTGAGGGTCTTTATTAGCAAGAGATGACGCAATTATTGACTTAACCCAAGGTTGAGTTAACGAAAATGCCTACGGAGGTTTTGAGATGCAAGTAGCGGCAAGTTATCTTCCAAAGCTAAGATCCCTCACAAGATTCGCAGGTAACGGTTATAACGTACCGATGTTTCAACGACGTCCTGATGGTAGTTATGACATGATATGGAAAGCTGGTCAGCAGTTACCTGTTGACGGAAGCTATATGGACATATTTGCAGCAACAAAAACTATCCTGGATGACGCTTCCGGCCAAACGTTTACCAAGAGAGCGTACAGGTTTCCTGAAGAAGGCGGAGGATTTATAATAACCACAGAGGAAGGGCCTGTTTTCCCTGTTGCGGCAGATGGGACACTTCAGGAGAGAAGAGACACGATATAGAGCAAATTTGGTTTAATTATCAATAGCAAGGCCCAAAAACGCCTTTTTCACCCTGCCAGAACGGACTAGAAACGCTTGAAAATTCTCTACATCAACAATTTTTTCAGTCCCGAAGGGGGAGCGGAGCAATCGACTTATCTGACCTACAAATTGTTTCAGGCCCAAGGACATCCAGTCTTCTTTTATGCCACTGATAAGAAGCCTTATTTTGAACCGGAATATCAGGAACAAATTCATTTCCCGCATTTTACAGATTATGACAATCTAACCGCTTTATCCGACAAGATGAAAGCCTTGTCCCAGATTTTTTACAACTTGCAGGCCGAAAAAAGCCTGGCAGCTTATTTGTCGAAAATTCAACCGGAGATTGTTCATTGCGGCAATCTGCATTATCACTTGACGCCCTCCGTCCTAAAGGCGTGCCGACGATTTAACCTGCCTGTGGTGATGACCTTACGGGATACGCGTTTGATATGCCCGGCCGGAACACTACGAAAGGGGGCCAAAGAATACTGCCATGAGGCGCCCTGTGTAACCGGTTCCCCTTTAAACTGTATTCGCCACCGCTGTTATGAAACTAGCTTCAGTAAAAGTGCACTAGTGACAGCGGAATTCATGTCTCGTAAATGGCATGGCCTTTATGGAACCATTGATAGCTTTATTTCGCCCAGCCAGGCCCTTTGTGATTTAGCCCTAAAAGCGGGTTTTGATTCTAATAAGCTGTCTGTGATTCCGAATTTTGCATCATCAGAAATGCTGGATCAAGAGGCTCCCAGTGAACCTGGGCAATATTTTCTTTATGTGGGCCGTCTCTCGGCAGAAAAAGGCGTTACCGACTTGATTCAGGCTATGGAAAGATTACCTGGCGATATCCCTTTGAAAATCGCCGGTGTTGGACCACTTGAAGCGCAATTGAAAGCCATGGTGGCTGAAAAAAAGTTGTCCAATATTGAGTTTCTGGGATTTCAAGCCGAAGATACCTTACAGGCTCTGTATCAAAACGCCATTGCCACGGTGGTTCCCTCAAATTGGTTTGAGAATTTCAGCCGAAGCGTCATGGAATCCCTGGCTTGCGGTCGACCTGTCATCGGCTCCGATGTGGGCGGCATTGGGGAGATGGTTGAGCATGGCATCAACGGTTATCTCATCCAGTCTGGGGCCGATCAAGAGCTGGCAGAACGGATAATTTCTCTTTATCAACACCCAAAAAGGGCCATTGAGATGGGGATTAATGCCAAAGCAAAGGCAAGATCCCAGTATCATCCGCTACATCATTATGAGCGATTACTCGCATTGTACGAGAAGAAATTGAGATCAGCAGCGATTC
>JANWKX010000036.1 GCA_025451145.1 Vampirovibrionales bacterium | reverse complement strand
TGAAGGGATGTAAAAAAAAGCGGCAGGCTTGACAACTGGAAATATTGAGCCCCGTTAATAACGGATATAAGCTAATGGTTTAGAAAGTTCAAGGCTATAGAACGACAATGCATCCAGTTTCACGAATGAATTTTCAAACCTCATATCGCCAATATGCTTCAAAAAAAACGATTGGAGCATTGCCTAAACCTACTGAGCAAAAGATGAAACCTGCTCATCACATATGCTTTAAAGGTGTTAATGGCAATCACTTTCAAGAAGCGGAACGTTCTAATTGGCCTACTGCCTTGAGGTATTTAACGCCACAATACTCCCCAGATAGCTATATTATTATCACGCCTGAAATGAGGAATGACCTGTTAAATGATATTAATGAGGGGATTAATCATATTAAAGCGGGTAAATTTGAAGAGGCTGCTAAACTTTTTTATTCCACAGATATCGCTTCTGATGCTGGGATCACGCTTTTGGTATGCCCAGTGCTTGTTCGCAAAAACGATACCTTGGCCGATATTACACAGCAATTAATTAAACTCAAAGACAAACACATTATTAATGAAACCCGGAGCCGCACCATAATACTGATAGCCTTTTCCTTCAAAGATAAGTTAAAAAAATATAACCCTGAACGCTTAAGAATGCTTTACGCTTCCATGGCATATACAGGGTTGGAAGAATGGTTACATTCTTTACAGAAAACATTTAACGGCTCCATAAGCCGAAAGTTTCAAGGTATCCCTTATGAGGCATTAAATTCGGACATGTCCGAATCGGATATTACCGCATTTATGCTTGAACAACAGATTCCGTTACCGGCCAATCATTTTGATTGTCATCCATCCCGTAAAAACGATTTTCCGAATTGGAAAGATTTGAAACAATCTACTTCTCAATACTCGGTAATTGTGATTCCAGATGATTAGGCGAGTCGGTGTGAATGAGCCGTAATAAGTCGTAAAATCTATTGCTACTCTGTTTGAAAGCCTAAAGGCGTCTCAATCAGAATGCCTTTTTCCACATAGATTGGGCGAACCTCCTCTCGCAGAGCAGGTAACTTCCTGGTGAATAAAAATGCGCCAGCTAAACAAATCACACCGCTGAGCAATATGGTATAGGGTACGCCAATTCGATTGGCCACTGCACCGGCCATTAAGCATCCAAATGGGGCCATCCCCATAAACGCCATGGCATACAGACTCATCACTCGCCCTCGTTTATCTTCGTCGACCACGGTTTGAAGCACGGTATTGGAAGAAGCCATTTGAACCATCATCCCAAACCCCATTACCATCAAGATAAGGAGACATATCCAAAGGGTCTTGGAAAAGGAAAATGCCACAAGCCCACATCCAAAGACAATAGACGATATGGCAATCCATTTGCCTAGCCCTAGAACGGCTTTACGGTTTGCTAGATACATGGCTCCCGTTAAAGCGCCAATCCCCACAGCACCCATTAAAAATCCCAATGTTTGCGCGGACCCATGAAGCGTCTTCGTGACAAAAACAGGCATTAAAATGGTATAGGGCATCCCAACCAGGCTGACCAAGGCAAGCAACAGAATAATGGCCCGAATGGGTGAAAACCCAAACGCATACTGTAAGCCTTCCTTGAGGTGGGTTAGGATTTTGGCTTGAGAAATAGCAGCGTGCTTGGGCTTAATTTGCATCATGAGTAAAGCAATGATGACGGCGATATAGCTAATGGCATTAATCAGAAAACAATAGCCTTCTCCAACGGCAGCAATTAAAAGACCTGCAATAGACGGACCAATGAGCCGGGCCACATTCACAATGGAAGAATTTAACGCGATGGCATTGGCTAAATCTCCCTTATTCTCAACCATATCGACCATAAAGGCTTGGCGAGACGGCATATCCTGGGCATTAATCATCCCCATAAAAACACCCAATCCGATAATTTGCCAAACCTGTATGGTGCCTCCCAAGGTCAAAAAGGCCAATATAAACGCTTGTATCATGGCCAAGGTCTGAGTCAGAATGACGAGCTTATGGCGATTCATTCTATCGGCGATGACACCTGCAAAGGGTGTCAGTAAAAAGGCTGGAATTTGGCTTGCAAACCCGACAAAACCCAGAATAAAAGCGGAATGCGTCATCCGGTAAACCAACCAGCTTATGGCAATTTGCTGCATCCAGGTACCAATAAGGGAAATACATTGCCCAAAAAAGAACAACCGGTAATTACGATGCTGGAGTGCCCTAAAAATAGGGAGTTGAGAACGGTGATGGGAGCTTGGCTGAGGGAGGGCCATCGTAAGAACACAATCCTAATCTCATTGATAAAAGACGCCGTTCCTATTACTATAAGCGCCTTAGCGCCAAAATCCAATTAAACCATATGATGGCGTTAAAATGATTCTCCTCTTTTTCAGCTCGGGTTACCTGCCAAGGTGAGCGGAGCAAGGACTAGTAAGTCATCGCGTAAAGATAATTGTAAATTTTAAAGCCAAAAAAACGCTGAAATTCTGCATTAAATGCTTTAATAATGCTTGTAAGGGTGAAAGCAAAAGCTTTATTGGCATGGTTGAGGGTGTATTGATGATTCGTGCGATTTCTCATGGAGTGCCTGTGTTACCTAGACCAAAGTTCGGCCAAGGTACTTTTGTGACGGATGTTTTAAATGGGGTTATCAATGAAAAGACGCTATTTGAAACCCCTAAAGCCGCTATTATAATGAATATCGCCCCATGTCGTGAAGGCCATGCCTTGATTGTGACAAAGCGCCCCGTTCAGTTTCTCAAAGAACTAACCCCTCAGGAACAAATCGAAGTCATGCAACTGCTTCAACTGTACCAACGCTTTTGGGACGGCTTGCCTCAGAATCGAGGGAAAACCTTTGGATATTCCATTTTTCTCAATGATGGCCCGATTGCAGGACAAACGGTTCCCCATTTTCATTTTCACATTATCCCTATTGATAGTACTAACCCGTTGCGGAAAGGAACGATCCGCCATGCCATTAACCCGATTTTCCCAGGATTCCCTAATCCAAGTGATTTTGATACTCGAGTGAGCGATATTTATAAACCCGTCACGGATAATCTGGACTATCTCCGCCAGTTTGCCAAGTCGAACGGTATCAGTACACCGTTTTAAGATCTGCTTTTACCTGAAAACCTTCTCCAGGGCACGAAATAGGATGCCTTGTTTTCATCCTCTTGAACATACCCCCTGGTTCTCAATGATATCAATAACACCTAGTGTGAATGGGCTTGCTGCCATTTTGAGGAAAGCCTTATCTTTACGGTTCTATACAAGCGTTTGCCAAAACGGGTAGAATCTGCTTTAAATAGACATACAGAGGGTGTGTTCTAACTTGGGTGTTGTGAGGAATGTTCGTTCAGCTTAGACCGAATTTAACAAGCGCTTATGTGACAAAGCGGCGGTATCAGAGACAATCCGTTGCCTTTGGCGCTACTGTTGATGAAAAATTAGCCGCCTATCAGACATGGCTTTCTAAAACGCACTTGCCCTTGCTGAAACCGCAGGATCAAAGAGAGCCTCTGGGTATCCTGAAAAAAGTTTTGGCCCTGAGGAAAGCGCCTTCCAGCCAGATTACACTAAAACAACCGGGCGATTATGTGTTTGTGACTTGGAATGATCAAGGGTTTGCCGATCGTTCCGTGAAACCCATGGTTGGCCTGGAGAATAACCCAAAGGGGTTCTTCTGGAGCGATATGCGGTATATCGATCATTTTATGATATACGGGCCGCAAGGAAGCCCTTTGGTATTAGACTCCAAAGCTGTCCTAGACGCCAGTGCCAGCTTTTCCTACCGGGTTGAGGGGCATCCCGATTTACATATCAAACGGACCGATCAGTTAGAGGCCCATCACCTATACCAGGATCTCGCGTTTGAAAACCAATCGAATCATGAGGCGACCTTTACGGTTGAAGTGGGCTCATTGGCAGAGGATATTTTCATTGCCAGAGGCGCCGATGAAAAATCAGGCCCCCTCACCAATGCCAATACGTTGCTTTCAAAGGGCAATGCTGTGGTGACCACTTTTTCGACCAACCCTACGCAAACCGCCCCGAAACCTGAAAACGTGATTAATGCCATTGTTCACCTTCGAACCAGCGATACGAAGCATATCCGGCTTCAATCCGGCCTGAAAGAAGGAAAGCCGGTGATCCAAATTTCAGTCACCGTGCCGCCCCATCAAACAATACAGGTTCCGTTGGCAATGCAATCCAATAATCTTTCAACGGAGTTAGTCTATCCGCTCTCTGCCTTTAGCGAGGAAGATTGGGACAAGGCCATGCCCACACTCTCGTTTTCATCACCAACTCTACAAACAACTTTTAATACGGCTTTAACGGACTTGAAGCGATTGACAATTCCGGTTCAATGCGGGCAAAAAACTTATTTTCCCCTAGCCGCCGGGATTCCGAATTTTATGGCGCTCTTTGGACGAGACTCCATTATTACGTCCATGCAGATATTACCGTTTTATCCTAACGCGGCTCGAGAAGCACTCTATGTTCTCTCCTATTTCCAGGGGGATGGTTATGATGCTTTTCGAGAAATGGAGCCTGGTAAAATCCTTCATGAAAGGCGTTATGGCGAGATGACGCGACTGGATATATCGCCTCATAGCCCTTACTACGGCACCATGGACGCGACGCCACTTTTTATGATGCTGTTTGAAAAATATCTCAAACGAACCGGCGATTTGAAGGCCATGCAGGACCTATGGCCCAATTTTGAACGCGCCTTGGATTGGGTGGATACCCATGTGATTTCTGACCCTAAAAACCCCTTATGCGGATTCTTGGCTCAACGGGATTCCGGACAAATCGCTTCCGGCAAACTGGGACTGAAAAATATCGGCTGGAAAGATTCCGGCTCGGCCATGACCCATTTAATGGACAGTGATGGCACCTTGAAAGACCCACGATATCCCATTGCCCCGGCCGAGGTACAGGCCTATATCTATGGGGCCTGGGAAGCGGCAGCTTGGTTATATCAGCATTACGCGAGCTACTTACCGGCCCATTCGCC
>JANWKX010000035.1 GCA_025451145.1 Vampirovibrionales bacterium | reverse complement strand
CCTTCTTCAGTGAGTTTTCTCAGGTGGGTGAGGCTAAACACCTGAAATCCACCGGAATCGGTCAAAAACGGTCTTTGCCACCCCGTCCAGCCATGGAGGCCGCCGGCTTTTTCAATCATGTCATGACCGGGACGCAGATAGAGATGATAGGCATTGCCCAGAACAATGCGGGCCTGCATCTCTTCTAAATGTTGAAACGTCAGGGTTTTTACCGTGGAATGGGTCCCCACCGGCATAAAAACCGGGGTGTCAATGACGCCATGAGGCGTTACAAAGGTTCCAGCTCTGGCGTTTCCATCTGTCGTGTGTAATTTATAGTGAAACATCCCGGGGACGTCTTTCGTCTAAGGCCATGGTGAATACTGTAATGAATAAGTAAATGAATGAAAACACTTGAATTTCGTTCCCTTTACTCTGGATATTATGGTATAAATCGGTAGCATTGCGAAGTTGGACAGACGATCGCGGCAGTGGGAAATCTCATTGCTGAGGAAAGTCCGGGCACCGCAGGGCAGGTCGCCGGGTAAAGGCCCGGTAGGAGAAATCCTGAGGATAGTGCCACAGAAATGAAAACCGCCTTTCTCGTAAAGGTAAGGATGCAACGGTGGTGTAAGAGACCACCGGCAGGATCGGAAGGTCCTGGCCAGGTAAACCCCGGCCGGTGCAAGACAGGAAACAAGAAAAGGCTGCCCGCCTGTTTCCGCCACGTCGCTTGAGCCTTTCAGGCAACTGAAGGCCTAGACAGATGATCGTCCAAACAGAACCCGGCTTATGGACAGCTTCGTAATGCCCCTTTATATGGGGCGATGCTTGTTTATCTTTGAAATCCAGAGCAGTAGGTTTACATTTATTCACATGGCGTTCCAAAGAATTTATATATTGTTTTTATATAAATATAAGATTTAAATTCTCTCTCTTCTTCTTCTCTTCTCTCATCTCTCAACCATTTTGCCTCTTCGATTCGAAGAGGTTTTTTATTGCCCATTCGAGAGAATGCCTGCTTTAGGGGATATCAAAATCTAAGCCCAGGTCAATCGGGGTAGCCCCCAATGTGATTTGGCTGGTGGAAATGTAATCGACCCCGGTTTGGGCAATGCCCAGAATATTGCTCAGGGTGACGCCGCCACTAGCTTCTGTAATGGCTTGCCCGCCAATCATCTGGACCGCTTCTTTCAGCATGGGGATGGCCATGTTATCCAGTAAAATAATATCAGCCTTGGCGGAAAGGGCCTCTGATACCTGGGCCAGGGTGTCACATTCGACTTCGATGGACATGGTATGGCCAGCATGCTGACGCGTCTTCTCAATGGCCCGTTGGATGCTACCCGCGGCTGCAATATGGTTATCTTTTATCAAAACCGCATGGGATAGAGATTTTCGATGAGAAGAACCCCCGCCATGGAGAACCGCTTGAATCTCCAAGTGTCTTAAGCCTGGCGTTGTTTTTCGGGTATGGACCACTTTGGCTTTGGTCCCGGCAATGGCGCCTGCAAATTGATAGGTCAAGGTCGCAATACCGGATAAATGCTGAAGAAAATTGAGGGCTAATCGTTCGCCTTGAAGAATAGACCCTACGTTACCCTTAACTTGAAGAAGGCGCTGCCCCGGGGTCACGGCATCCCCGTCGGAAATAAAGGAGATCATCTCTAAATCAGGATCGATTTTCTGAAAAACACGCTTTGCCACATCGATGCCTGAAACAACGGCCGATTGCCGGGTTCGGATAATCCCTTCTCCCATTTGAAAAGTTGGAAAGAGGCTATCGGATGTGATATCGCCATAGGCCAAATCTTCCAGAAGTGAGATATCAATCAATTGTTCAACCAAGGGTAAGGCCATTAAAAATGAACCTCCTGTCGACGCATCATCTGTTGAATATTATGGGTGGCATGGGGTAAAGCTTCGGTAAAATCCAGTCGATAATGGGCCCCACGGCTTTCTTCTCGTTTTAAGGCCCCCTGGGCAATTAAACGAGAGGCCAGGAGCATTTTTCGATACTCGACCCCCAAGGGAACCCAGGAAAACAGGTTGTGTTCTATGGCTTCCTGTTCAAGAGTGTCGATCTCTGCCAACATGGCCGAGAGGCTGGACTGGCTTCTGAGAATACCGACATTCGTCCACATCATTTTCCGGATGCGATCCACCCCATGGTTCAGAAGCTTATGCCCTCCTGCCTGCCATTGGGTCGCGTTAAGGGCAGGGAAGGTGCTCAGGATATCGATGGGAAGGATCTCAGAAAAGGTTTCCACGTGAGCAGATACCCGGCGGGCAAAGACCACACACTCCAGCAAGGAATTACTGGCCAGCCGATTGGCGCCGTGAAGGCCGGAACTGACCACTTCGCCAATGGCGTATAGATTTTGAACCGTGGTTTGTCCTTGGGTATTCACCAGAATGCCACCCATGCCGTAATGGGCAGCCGGTGCCACCGGAATCAAGTCCTGGCGAATATCAATACCAAAGGATTGGCAGGCTTTCAAAATATTGGGAAAACGGGTTTCAATGGTCTTATTGGGTAAATGAGTAATATCCAACCACACAAAGGGCTGTTGATCTTTGACAATTTGTGCCGAAATAGCCCTGGTCACAATATCCCGAGGGGCCAATTCTCCCATGGGGTGGTACTGCTGAGCAAAGGCATTCCCTGCCTTATCTCGTAAAATACCCCCTTCGCCTCTTAAGGCTTCTGAAATCAAAAATCGGACTTGCCCATCGGCCCAAAAAGCCGTGGGATGAAATTGAACAAACTCCATATCCTGAATTTTTGCCCCGGCCTCATAGGCAAGGGCAATGCCATCACCAGTGGCAATGGGTGGGTTGGTGGTTTGTGCGTATAGCCTGCCAATGCCGCCAGTGGCAAGAACCGTATGTTGTCCCAGTAAAAGCTGAGGTTCTACCCACTCACCGTCTTGATAGCGCAGGGCTTCGACGCCATAGCATCGATTGTCATGAACCAGTAAGCGAGTGGCGATGCATTGCTCATAAATGGTAATATGAGGATCATGCTGAACTTTATAAATTAAGGTGTCTTGAATCGAACGTCCTGTAGCATCCCCTCCGGCATGGAGAATGCGCTGGGTGCTATGGGCGGCTTCCTTGGTGAAGGTCAGTTTCCCATCCACCCGGTCAAAAGGTACCCCCAGCTTAATCAGATCCTGAATGGCCAATTGTCCTTCTGCAAGAATAGACCGAGTCACCGACTCATCGGCTAACCCGGCACCGGCAATTAAGGTGTCTTTGACATGGAGTTCAATGGAATCGGCATGATTTTCGGGTAAAACAGCAGCGATGCCGCCTTGGGCCATCCATGAGCTGTTTTCTTTTAAAACGGTTTTGGTCACAACGATGGACTCGATGCCCGAATCTGATAGCTTCAAAGCCGTTAGAAGCCCCGCAATTCCGCTCCCAATAATGATGACAGGGGCTTTATGAATGTCCATGGCAACCCTTTTTAACGATACCCATATCGCAAAGTATTATGGCGTAAAGGATCTTCAGAATAAAGCAGAATAAAGCCGTAGCATGATTCTCGACGTGAATGCTATTTTGAGAGGCAAATGCGCATGAGTGAAATGAAAGTGCCCTAATTTGGCGGCTTCCAGGGATATGCCTTAAAATTGGGGACTGAGTTGGGCTATTTTTTCGCTACAATAAAACTATGATTCCAACATGCCCTGAAGAAAATAATCTATTTGCCCAACTTCCGGCATACGTGAGGGCCATGGTGCCTTATCGACCTGGAAAGCCTATTGAAGAACTGAAAGAAGAATACGGCTTTGAAAAAGTCATTAAACTGGCTTCCAATGAAAATCCGTTTGGAGTATCGCCTAAAGCCTTAGCCGCCATGCAGGCTCACTTAACGGATAATGCCCGATACCCGGATCCCATTAGCCGTCGTTTACGTCGAACCATGGCCTCATCCCTAGGGATTTCTCCGGAAGAATTGATTGTCACTGCCGGTGGAGAAAGCCTGATAGCTACCATTGTTCGTAGCATGATGCACCCTGGTGATAAAGCCGTTACCGGGTTTGGGGCGTTTATGGGCTTTGAAATCCATCTATCGGCCCATGGTGGGGAACTCATTAAAGTGCCCTCACCGGGCTATCGCTTTGATGTGGATGCGTTGATTCAAGCCACAACCCCGGATACCCGCATTCTTTATTTGCCCAATCCCAATAATCCCACAGGAAGCCATATTACCCATCAAGAACTTGAGACCTTACTCAATGGGATTCCCAAGACTACCCTCTTGTTTTTGGATGAAGCCTATATTGAATTTGCGCGCCATCTACCCGATTATCCCGATGCCATGGCCCTTCGTCGTGAAAATCTCTTGATTTTAAGAACCTTTTCAAAAGCATACGGTCTGGCGGGTTTACGGATTGGGTATGGCATCGGGCATCCGAGCTTAATTGAACAATTAACCAAAGTTAAAATGACCTTTGAGCCAAGCCATCTGGCACAAGTTGCGGCTGAAGCGGCCTGGCAGGATAGCGATTTTATTGATAAGGCCCTCCGAAATAATACGCAGGAAATGAAGCGATACTATGAGGTTCTGGAATCTTTGGGCCTTCAATATCAGCCTTCCGCCGGCAATTTTATATTTGTGGCCTTTGACAGTCAGGAACAGGTCAATACGCTGAATGAGGCGCTTTTAAAACGAGGCATTGCCATTCGTCCGTTGGCATCCTTTGGCTTCCCCAACTGTATCCGGATTACCGTGGGTTTGCCGGAAGAAAATGATGCCTTGTTTCAAGCCCTTCGAGAGATTTTACCCTCCCTCTAATCGCTTTTTGGAGTTTGAGTCTTGAGGTTTAATGGGTTGACGCGACAGGCTGAATGGTCGGTCGTTCCAGATCAAAGGTATCTGTGGTGCGGGCATAGCTATTGCCGGCAAGCCGGGCAACGGGTTTTAGCTGAGCCGTGATGATTCGCCCCTCCTGATAGACTTCAGGGGCAATATGGATCTCAACCACCCGGCCAATGACCCAATTGGCGCTGCCAATCCCGTCACCTAAGGGCACAATCTGATGGAGTATACATTCCATTTGAATGGGGGATTCTTTCACCCGGTAGGGACGAACCTTGGTGCTGGGAATAGGGGTTAGGCCTGCCATTTCAAACTCATTGATTTCTGGCGGGTATTCAGCTGCCGTTTGGTTCATGGCTTCGACAATGCCTTCACTCACGATCTGGACCACAAACTCGCCGGTTTCCTCGATATTTCGCAGTGTATCCTTCTTCTCCCCATCAGAGCCACGGCGCATGGGGGAAAATCCAATCATTAAGGGGGTCGAACACAGCCCGGTAAAAAAGCTAAAGGGCGCTAAATTGGGAATACCATCCTGGCTCAGCGTAGAGACAAAGGCAATGGGTCTTGGTAAGACGCTCCCAATCAGGAGTTTGTACCGTTCCTGGTTGGTCAGATTCTCGGGATCAATATCTATCATGAGTTACGCTCCGACCGATTCCTGAGGGCGTTTTTCCTGCCAACTGGCCCAATAGTCTTTCCATTCCACCGATAGGGCAGCTTCCGTGATGTTCAAGGGTTTTTCGGCATCAATCATCACAGCCACCTCTTCGGTCACGGTTTTTTGTTGGCTTGCTTTTAGGGCCTTGGGATGAGGACCGTGGTGAATCCCCTGGGGGTGAAGGGTGATCATTCCCGGTTGAATCCCATCTCGGCTGAAAAAATCACCGCTATGATAAAAAATAACTTCATCATATTCGATGTTTCGGTGATAAAAAGGCACCCGCATGGCTTCCGGATCGCTTTCCAGGGGGCGTGGCAGGAAGGTGCAGATAATAAAGCCTTCGGCCATAAAGGTTGAGTGAACGCTGGGGGGTAAATGAACCCGGTGACTCATCACAGGGCAAATGTTTTTGACATTAAGCTTCCAAACGGTTAAATCGCCTTTCCAACCCATGACATCCAACGGATGGAAGGGATAAAAGACGGAGGTCAGTTGGTTGAGCCGCTTGATTTTGACTTCCCACTCTTTGCCTTGGCCATCAATGACCTGGGGCTCAGGGGTTTCAATCACCGTTTGATCGTATAAGGCATGATGTCCGAGTAAACCTCTTTCCGGTTGGCGAATTCTGGTGCGGCTTTCAAAAATCAGATAAAGATTTTGAGCCGTCTCCGGGCAGAACCGGTAGGTTGTCCCTCGGGGAATGATGAGATAATCACCCACGGTGTAGGACAAAGGCCCAAAATCGGTTTCCAGAAGTCCATGTCCTTCATGGATAAAGACGGCTTCATCGCCATCGGCGTTTCGAAAGTACCAGTCCGGCGTTCCTGTGGGTTTCGCAATCTGCACGGCAACATCCTCGTTATAAAGCATGGTGGTGCGATCCGGTAAGACATCTTGGACAGACTGAGTGCCGTTCAGTTTTCCGGCATCAAAAGCATGGGGGCGAAGCGGGCCCTCAATTCGAGTCCAGCTCGTGGGAGGGTTTCGATGATACAGATGCGAAGCTGGGCCGTAAAACCCTTCTCTTCCAAATTCTTCTTCATACAGCCCTTCTGGAATGGAGACATGGGCTTGCTTGCTAAAAACCCCCTTAGCTTGCTGGAACATATTGGGACACCTCCGGTTCTGTTAAATTGCGCTGTGCCTGTTCATGGGTGATCACCGTATTGCGTAGCTTCCCAAGCCCTTCAATTTCCAATTCGATCACATCTCCCGGTTGAATCCAGCGATCCAGTTCATACCCACAGCCCCCGCCTACGGTGCCTGACCCGAAGATATCAGAAGGGTACAAGGTTTCTTCATTAGAAACATGGGCAATCATTTGGGGCCAAGTCCAATGGGAGGTGCCGGAATTGCCTTCAGACCAGACTTCTCCGTTGATTCGGGCGATCATCTTTAAATTCCTTGGGTCAGGAACCTCATCCCGAGTCACGATATAGGGCCCAATGGCGGTGGCAAAATCTTTGCCTTTAGAAGGGCCGAGACGACAGATCATTTCGTCCATCTGAATATCCCGTGCGCTAAAATCGTTGAGGACAGCATAGCCAAAGATATAGTGCTCGGCTTCAGATTCTGGAATATCCCGGCCTTGGGATCCAATGATACACGCCAATTCCAGTTCATAATCCAGTTTTTGGGTGTATCGAGGCCAAATAACGGGGGTGTCTGGGCCAATGAGGCTTCGATGATTGCCTTTATAATAAACGGGAATGCGGTACCATTGCTCTGGCATTTGCTGGCCACGGCGCTCATAGCCTTTTTTGGTATGGGCTTCAAAGGCTAAAAAGTCCCGTAATGAATTCGGATTGGGTAAAGGGGCAATCAATTTGACTTTGCTGCGGTGAAAGAGCAAATTTTCGCCTTGAGGCCCTTTAAATCGCAGAGCCTCTTGCAGGTTCCATTGGGATTCCACATGAGTCAAGACCTGACGAGCCGCATTAAGGCTATAATCCCCACCTTCAATAAATTCACGCATGGCGGCGGGGATAATGGCATCGGCAAGGCGTCGGTACGCGCTCAGTTTTTCCTGGGTGGCTAGCCACCATGCATAGGTTGAATTCAAATCCAGGATGTAGTCAAAATCACTGAGCAGTGCGCCAAGCCGTTGAATGCGTCCTAAGGGTGTGGTGATTTCAAATGTGACCAGCTTCACGGTAATCCCCTTTTATATTGTCCGCCGGGTAAAGCCTCTCAAATGCGGGAATGCTTTCCATTACGTGGCTATTATAGGGTAAGGTCCAGGGTTTTGCAAAAGGGCTAGGCCCCTCTTCTCCTGTGAGTTTTCCCATTTCAAGTTTCGTCTATCATGGGAGTTCTCTTCTCGCTACAATGTGAACGATTGAAATGAACCCAGTTGTGAGATGGTGATGCGACCCTATTTATTGAAACGGGTGATTGGCGGCATTCTGACCATGGGGCTTCCGGTGGCCTTTATGGAGTTTGAGCATATTAAATGGGAGCCCACGGTGCCTGAAAAAATTCGGATTGCCATGAAGCATACGGGCTTCTGGGGTGGATTGGGGCTTGCGTTTTATATCATGCACTCTCATCAGTTTATTTCGAGATTTATTGCCACTCAATCTGCTTGGTGGAAGCCCATGCCGGTCTATATCGGATTAGCATCACTGCCCATTCTCGGTTACCTGGGAATGACCCAGTTAGGGAAATGGCTTTTGAAAAGCCCTCAGGCCTCTTTAATCCCATCGGAATCGATTGCCTCTAAATCATTAGAAGCAATCAATCGATCACCCATGACAACTCAACCAGGGCAGATGATGCCTTTCACTGCCCCACAACCCAAGCCAATCATGAGGCCTTACCCGGTGCCCTATGGCGCCTATTTTTATAGACCCTATCAAGCGTATAGGGCGTTTTGAATTAGGCGTCCAGGCCGGTTTCTGGCGTATCAGGCGATTGATGTTGATCTCTTAAATCCCAGTAATAGCGCATCATCACAAAGAGGAAGCCGCCTGTGCCCAGAACAAAATGCGCCCAGTATGTGGCAGAGAATAACACCGAGAATAAGATCGGAAGGGAATAGGTCTGCCCCGCGCCAGGATGAAGACGGGCAATCGCCATCACGGCTTGCAGTATAAATGAAAAAGGCAGCTCAATTAAAAATTTTACAAGGCCTGCAATAAAGCCTAGTGCGACGGTGCGCCAGAACATCCCTTTCAGTAATCCAAGGTTTTCCCGAAGCCCCTCCAAAATTCCAGCTTTTGAATTGTTGATATAGGTGACATATAGCATCATGACCCATGTTGAAAAATAAATGAGGATAATGATCCCGGGAACGACCAAAAGAATCAAACCAATGAGAATCACAACAAGGGCTGGAATGGATAAAAAAATGGAAATGAGCATAAGCCCGATGAGGCCTAATAAGTCCATCTGAGGGATGAGATAGTCATAGAGGTCTGATTTAACTGCGTTTTGGTAGGTATCTCGAATATACCGAATGAAAATGTAATAAACATAGGCCATGACCACTGAAATCAGAATCATCAAGCCGGATCCGGCCAGCAGCTTTGAAAGTTCCTGAAAGCTATGGATTCGGTGAGGGTGAAGAAAAATGGAATTATCCGAAAAAATAAACCCGGAGGTTGCGCCCCCGAAAATAAAAAACGGGAGCCCCAGCTTGGTCAAGGGAATGAGTGACTCTAAGAGCCCTTGATACCCATCATGAAGGATTTCGGAAATAGACGATTTCCCTGGAGGGGTAACGGTGTTCATTGCATCTCTCTTTACCAGCAGATCAATACGCTTATTTTACCAAAGTTTTAAGTGCGGGGTTTTTCCTGGATTTTTGAGGATATCGCTTGATTTCAGTGGAATTCTGCTGTACGTTAGCATTGTACAAGGCGCTATTCATTAAGGAGGAGACAGGCAGTTTATGGCAACCGTTGCAGAGAAAAAAGCCGTTACTCACGCAGACAGTATTTCAGAAAAATTTGTGGATTATACCCAGTGGTTAAGCTATGACAAGCTGTCCCCTGAAGCCATTCATGAAGCCAAACGTCGGGTTATTGATGCCTTGGGTTGCGCTATGGGTGCCTATTTGGGAGAGCCTGGAAAGATTGCACGGGCCTTGTCTCAAACGGTTGAAGCGCCGCATTACGGATCGACGGTTTTGGGGACGTTTCATCAATCCTCCCCGGAAATGGCTGCCTTTGCTAATGGCATGCTCATGCGCTATTTGGACTACAACGATACCTATCTCTCTTTGGAGCCAGCCCATCCCAGCGATAATATCGCAGCCGTTTTGGCTTTAGCTGAGCCGGAGATGGCATCCGGGCAAGATATTATTACGGCCATTGTCTTGGCTTATGAAATTCAGTGCCGCTTGTGTGATGCCGCAAGCATTCGCGCCAGAGGCTGGGACCATGTCACCTATGGGGCCTTTTCAGCCTCGATGGCTGCGGCAAAGATTCTGCAGCTGACTCCTGAAGAAACAGAACATGCCCTGGCTTTAGCAGGCGTTGCCAATGTGACCATGCGTCAGACCCGTGTGGGTGAGCTCTCTCATTGGAAAGGGGCTGCCTTTGCCAATGCCTCCCGCAATGCCGTTTTTGCCGCCCGTCTGGCTTGGCACGGAATGACCGGGCCATCTCATATTTTTGAAGGTGAAATGGGATTTAAAAAACAAGTCTCTGGTCCTTTCGACTTGCCTTCCAAGTTAGGTGGCGAAGGGGACATCTTTATGATTAACCGAACCAGTATTAAATATTGGCCGGCTGAATATCACTCCCAAAGCGCCATTGATGCGGCCTTGCAACTTCGCACCCAACTCGGTGGCATTGACAATATCGCCAGTATTGATGTCGAAACCTTTGACGCAGCGGTGGATATTATCGGCGGTGAAGAGGAAAAATGGTTTCCTAAAAGTCGCGAAACGGCTGATCACAGCCTGCCGTACTGTATTGCGGTGGCTTTAATGGATGGTCAGGTGGATTTGGAGCAGTTTGATCCACAGCATCTGTCAGATCCCCGGATTAGCCAGCTGATTCAAAAAATTAAGATTCATCGAAACAGTGCCTTGAACCAGCTTTACCCCAAAGGCATTCCCAATTTGCTTCGGATTAAAACCGTCGATGGGCAAGAATTTTTGAAACAAGTGGATTTTCCCAGAGGTCATGCCGAAAACCCCATGACCGATGAGGAAGTTGAAGATAAGTTTCGCCGTTTATCTTCCCGTGTTCTCTCTCCGACTCAAATAGAATACATCTTGGCTGAGCTTTGGCAGTTGGAAGAGCAAGATGAAATCGGGGATATTCTGGAAGCCTTTGCGGTTTAACCATGACGATTAATCGCCCTAAAACCCAATCCATGGCCGAACGGCTGAGGCAACGGTTAAATGAACCTGGGATTATTGCGATGCCAGGCGCCTTTAACGCAATGACAGCAAAGCTCATTGAATCCATCGGCTTTGAAGGGGTGTATATCACCGGGGCAGGCCTGATTAATGGCATCACAGGCTACCCGGATATTGCGCTGCTCTCCATGACGGAAGTGGTTCAATTTGCCGGTTATATTGCAGATGCCGTCGAAATCCCGACAATCTGCGATGCAGATACCGGTTACGGAGAAGCCTTGCAAGTCATGCGAACGGTTCAAAAATTTGAGCAAGCTGGTATTGCTGGGATTCACCTGGAAGATCAGGTTTCGCCGAAGCGTTGCGGTCATTTAGATGGAAAGCAGCTAATCACCATTGAGGAGATGCAATCCAAAATTTCGGCAGCCCTGTCAGCTCGCCAGAACCCTGCCTTTACCGTTATTGCCCGGGTAGATGCTCGAGGCGTCAATGGGTTAGAAGATGCCATACGCCGTGCTAAAGCCTATACCGAAGCCGGGGCGGATATGATCTTTGCCGAAGCACTACAAAGCCGGGAGGAGTTTGCCGAGTTTGCCAGAAAAGTTCAAACGCCCTTATTGGCGAACATGACGGAATTTGGGAAAAGCCCCTATTTGACAGCCCAGGATTTTGACGCCTTGGGCTATAAAATCGTTATCTTTCCGATGACGGCTTTTCGTGTCATGATGAAGTCGGCTTTTGACGCCTTGTTGACTTTAAAGGAAACAGGGACCCAGCAAAGTTTCCTGGAGGGCATGCAGACCCGCCAGGAATTATATCAATTGATTGATTATCCAGCTTATGAGGCTTTGGATAAGCGGTTTTCACAACAATGTCATGATGGAATAAGAGGTTGAGGTGCATACAAATGGAAGCAACAGCAACACAAAATTATAGCCCTGGTTTGGAAGGTGTTATTGCGGGTGTTAGCCAGGTTTCCCAAGTCAACCCGGAACTCGATAGTCTGATTTATCGTGGGTATGACATTCGTGATTTGGCCAAATATGCTTCTTATGAAGAGGTGGCCTATTTGCTGCTTCATCAGGATTTACCCAATGCCTCCCAATTGGCTGCCTTTAAGCAGGATATCTATTCAGAACGTGAAGTTCCTGAGGCCATTATTCAGGCCATTCGGTCACTCCCGAAAGAGAGTAACTACATGGATGTCTTGCGTTCGAGCGTTTCTTTATTGGCTCATTTTGATCCTCAAGCCCAATCCCTTGCCCATGAAGCCAATGTGGCCAAGGCGACCCGATTAATTGCCAAAATCCCCACGCTGATCGCGGCAAGCTACCGTATTTTCCAAGGAAAAGAGCCTGTTAAGCCCGACAAATCCATGTCCATGGCTGAAAACTTCTTTTATATGCTCAATGGCCAAAAACCCGATGAGTATGTCACCAAAGTCTTTGACACCACATTGATTCTCTACGCAGAGCACGGGTTTAACGCGTCAACCTTTTCGGCTATTGTGACCGCTTCGACGTTATCGGATCTCCACTCAGCGGTGGTTTCGGCGATTGGCACCTTGAAGGGGTCACTTCATGGTGGGGCCAATGAAGCAGCCATGTACATGCTTCAAGAAATTGGGACACCGGAAAACGCCGAATCCTGGATTTTAGATGCGTTGCAGACTAAGAAAAAAATTATGGGATTTGGGCATCGTGTCTATAAAAAGGGCGATACCCGTGCCCCGATCTTAAAAGCCATGGGCGAATCGCTCTGCCAGCGCTTAGGCGACACCAAATGGCAATCCATTGCCGATAAGGTTGAGGCGGTCATGTTGCGTGAAAAGAATATTTTCCCCAATGTGGATTTCCCCACCTCCTACATTTACTACATGATGGGGCTCCCTATCCCGCTGTATACCCCCATTTTTGCAGCCAGTCGTGTGGCAGGGTGGGCTGCTCACGTCATTGAGCAGTTGGATAACAACCGTTTAATCCGTCCGAAGTCGCTTTATGAAGGTCCAGGGCACCGCCCCTTTAAGCCGATTGAGCAACGGTAACAATTCAATAAAGCAGGATCACTCCTGTTTCAGGTGATTTGGCGGTAAAATTAGCCTTAATGGATTAACACCTCCAGTTAGAGGCGAAAATGCGATGGCTGAACTTCTGTTTTTAGGCCCAAACACCCCTTTGAATGGCTATCTTCAGGCCCAATTGAGGCAATTGGATTATGGATTGACGGGGCTTGACGATGGCGGTGCCGCTCTAGTAGGTCTTGTTTCTCCGGATTTTACCCTCGAAAACATCTCTGAGACGGATTCAATAGATTGTTTTGAGCGTATTGCCGGGTTAAAAGCCCCAATCCAAAAGCTGTTGGTATTATCTTCCTCGTCCATCTACGGCGAAGGGGCGTTGATGTGTGGTGATTGCGGCCGATTTGAAAATCATCAGCGGCTGCCTCAGCATCTGGAGAAGCGCCGCTGGGAAGCACTTTGCCCGATTTGCCAGGAAATGCTGATGCCGTTACCCATTCCCGAAAAATGCCTGGCTCAGCCCTGTTCCCTCATGGGTAAGGCCTATGGGGATTTTGAATCGATGATAGACCTGTTGCAGGAGAGACTAGACTATCCCGTGGTTCGCCTTCGGCTATTTGATCCCTATTGGGATACCCCCACGTTCTTGGAACAGCCCAATGGTCATCTCCTGGCTGAATTTACTTGTGCTTTACTTCAGGGCAGCGCCCCGCAAATTCCAGAGGAGGGCTATCTGACCCGGGATTTTGTCCATGGGGAGGATGTGGTTCAAGCCATTCATCAGGTGATTCAAAAACCATTATCCCAACATGCCATTTATAACATTGGATCAAGTGAGGCCCTGACCCTCCATGATGCGGTGGCCTATCTTCAGGAATTCCTGGATAAAATGGACGTTCCCTATCAGCTTCTGGAAACGCACCGAGAAGGCATCGTTCGGCACTCGATTGCGGACATTCAAAAGGCCCAAACGGATCTCGGCTATGTTCCCAAGGTTGGCATTCTTGAAGGACTTCAACGGCTCGCCCAAAGGGTTTCGGTGGTTCAAACCTAGTGGGCGGTTTGAAGCTCAGGTTGGATGTTTTGAATGACAGGCTGGCCTTGAATCCAAAGAGCGGTTAATGGGTTGACCCCATAATGGTAGAGCAATTCGTGATAACTTTTAATCCCAAAAATGGCGATATCGGCCCGTTTCCCTACGGTTAACGACCCCCGATCATGGGCGCGTCCGAGGGCTTTGGCCGCATTGATGGTAACAGCCTGAATGGCTTCATGGGGGAGCATGCCCATTTGCAGGCATCCTAAGACCATCATCAATTGAATATTTTGGCTCATACAGGAACCGGGATTAAAATCCGTGGCCAGGGCCACAGTGGCACCTGCTTTGAGAAGCTTTCTGGCCGGGGCATAATCTTTCATTCGGAGAAAAAACGCTGTTCCGGGGAGTAAGGTGGCAACCGTTGCGCTATTGGCCAACGCCTGAATGCCTTTATCCGATAAATGCAACAAATGATCCGCCGATAAAGCGCCGATTTCAGAAGCCATGATGGCCCCTTCAATGCCGGTAAATTCCTCGGCATGGATACGAGGCTTCAGCCCGAATCGGAGACCTGTTTCCAGGATTCTGCGGCTTTGAGCCACGGAAAAATAACCCGTTTCACAAAATACATCGCAAAATTCTGCCAATTGCTTCTCTGCGACGGCTGGGAGCATCTCTTCACAGACCCGATCGACATAGGCCTCGGTGTTGCCCTGGTATTCCGGGGGAATATCGTGGGCCCCCATAAAGGTGGGTAAAATAGAAACAGGCAGTTCGCTTTGAAGATTTTTTAAGACCTGTAGGCTTTTGAGCTCACTCTCCGTGGTGAGGCCGTAGCCGCTTTTGGCTTCAAGGGTGGTGACGCCAAAGGCCATAGAGGTCTTGATGCGCTCACGGGTCAATTCAGTTAGTTCTGAGACAGAAGCACCTCTGGTGGCAGCCATCGTTTTTAAAATGCCGCCACCGGCTTGGGCAATTTCCAAATACGTTTTCCCCTGAAGCCGGGCTTCAAACTCATCGGCTCTGTTTCCGCCAAAGACCGGATGGGTATGGGAATCAATGAGACCCGGCAACGCAATTTGCCCCGAGTATTCTATCCGTGAGGCCTGTTGCCACTCCAAAGGCAATTGTGTGGTAGGGCCAACCCATTGAAGGGTATTGTTCTCAAGGGCAATGGCTGCATTTTCAAT
>JANWKX010000034.1 GCA_025451145.1 Vampirovibrionales bacterium | reverse complement strand
TTAATGCCCATATGACGCCCTCTCTTAATCGCTTTTGTCATTCTCAAAGAAGAATTTCAGAATGGCATTGCCTAATCTCTCTATTATACCTTGCCATGCCAAGGTCCATAAGCAGGTTTAGGAAGCTACCAGGTTAACCAGCTTGTTGGGAACCACAATGATTTTCTTGGGGGGCTTTCCTTCCAGAAACTTCTGGACCCGTTCATTATTCAAGGCCAGTTGCTCCAACTCTTCTTTTGGACAGCCCATGGGCACTTGCATTTTATCCCGAACCTTGCCATTCACCTGAAAAACCACTTCAACGGTATCGGCAACCAAAGCGTTTTCATCGGCAACCGGCCAGGGGTGGGTATGAATGGAGCCTTCCCCCCCCAATTTCTGCCAAAGCTCTTCCGTTACATGGGGCGTAATGGGGGCTAGTAGTTTTAATAAGGTTTGAATGGCGTCGCTCAATACCGGATCGCGCCCACTTGTTGGCTGATACTTGCTTAATCCGTTCACGAACTCACGGATTTTACTGATCACCGTATTAAACTGGAATTCCTGGGTAATATCTTGGGTAACACCGGCAATGGTCTGATTGGTCAGGCGATAAATGGACCGCTGTTCTTCGGACAAGCCTGAATAATCGGGCCGTGGCAAATTCAGATCAATACTGGAAGGATTATCCACCACCAGTCTCCACAACCGCTTAAGGAACTTGTAGCAGCCCTCAACGCCGGCATCCTTCCAATCAATATCATTTTGAGGCGGAGAATCGCTCAGGATAAAGAAACGGGCGGTATCAGCACCGAAAGCGTTAAACACATCATCGGGATCCACGGTGTTCCCTTTGGATTTACTCATCTTGGCCCCATCTTTCAAAACCATGCCTTGGGTCAGCAGGTTTTGAAAAGGCTCATCAAAATCTACAAGTCCTTGATCATGAAGCACCATGGTAAAGAACCTGGCATAGAGCAAATGCAGAATGGCATGTTCAATCCCACCCACATATTGGTCCACGTTCATCCAATGGTTGACAGCCTGGCTATTAAAGATTTCTTTGTCATTTTGTGGGTCTACAAAGCGAAGAAAGTACCAGCTACTACACACAAAGGTATCCATGGTATCCGTTTCCCGTTTGGCCGGGCCATGACAAGTTGGGCAGGAGGTATTCACAAATGTTTCGGATGTGGCAATGGGGGATTGCCCCGTCACTGAGAAATCCACGTCTTTCGGCAATCGGACAGGTAATTGATCGTCAGGAACTGGCACAACCCCACAGGTCGGACAATAGACAATGGGGATGGGAGCACCCCAGTATCGTTGTCGTGAAACCAGCCAATCCCTCAGGCGATACTGCGTTTTCTCGGTACCAAATCCATGTTTAACGGCATAGGCCACAATCTCTTTTTTGGCCTGTTCACTGGAAAGACCATTAAATGCCCCGGAGTTTACGACAACGCCCGATTCACAATAAGGAGTTTTTTGAACATCAATCTCAACACCGGGAACGTCAATCACCTGGCGAATCGGCTGTTGATATTTAAAGGCAAAAGCGTAATCCCGCTCATCATGGCCAGGAACCGCCATGACGGCCCCCGTACCGTAATCGACTAAAACATAATCGGCAATCCAAAGCGGAATTTGTTCTTGCGTGTATGGATTAATCACATGGGTGCCTAGGGCAACCCCAGTTTTCTCCCGTTCCATCGAGGTTCTTTCAATTTCAGACTTGGTCCGAGCCTCTTGTTGGTAGGCTTGAACGGCTTGTAGACTGTCAGGTCCCGTTAATTTCTGAACCAAGGGATGTTCAGGCGCCAGGACCATATAAGTGGCCCCGAATATGGTGTCTGGCCGAGTGGTATAGACGGGAATTTGAATATCCGGGAACTCTGCCACTTGAAATTTAATTTCAGCACCGGTGGATTTCCCAATCCAGTTTCGCTGCATGCTTTTGACTCGATCGGGCCAGCCTGGAAGGCGATCGATGTCATTCAAAAGCCTTTCAGCATAATCAGTAATCTTTAAAAACCATTGGCTCAGGTTTTTTCGGATCACAATGGAATCACATCGCCAACAGGCCCCTTCAATGACCTGCTCATTGGCGAGGACCGTTGCGCAACTGTCACACCAATTGACCGGCGCTTCTTTCTTATAGGCCAGCCCGGCCTTATAGAATAACAGAAAGAGCCATTGGGTCCAGCGGTAATAATCTTCTCGACAGGTCATCACCTCTCGGTCCCAATCATAGCTTAGGCCTAGAGATTTGAGTTGCGTACGCATATGGTCAATATTCTCTAAAGTCCATTTTTCTGGCGGAATTCCACTCTTGATGGCCGCGTTTTCGGCAGGCAACCCAAAACTATCCCACCCCATGGGGTGAAGGACGTTAAACCCCTGCATTTTTTTAAACCGGGCAATGACATCGGTGATGGTGTAATTTCGTACATGACCCATATGAAGACGCCCTGAAGGATAGGGGAACATAGACAAGGCATAATACTTGGGCTTACTAAGATCAGACGTATTAGTCTTGAAACTTTTCTCGGATTCCCAGGTCGATTGCCACTTTTTTTCCAGGAGTTGGGGTTGATAACTGTCGATTTGAACCAATGAATCCATGGTTGGTTAATGCTTCCTTCAATGCCACCTGACGTAAAACCATCTTATTATAGCAAGGCCAATCTCAGATGCCCAAAATCGATTTGTGCTGCTCAATTATCCGGAACGACTTCGTAAAGAAATGTTGCGTCACGTTTAAACCTGCCCCCAAGTGTGGCATATCACTTCTAAGAGGAAAAACAGCCCGAAAATAGTTTTCTTTGAATCTAATGAGCGTTGAAGATTTATCGTGGCGTTTCGATAAACTCAATGGGCGAGGAACGATTGTTCCAAATTGAGGAGACGACTGAATGCAGAGATATAGCATACCAAGGGTAAACTATCGAACAGCCGGTCAAGGCATGGTGGAATATGCCGGAGCGATGCTCATTGCTGCGCTGATTGTTGCAAGTTTAGTCACAGGCGCGCAAACCAATAACTGGATGTATCAAGCCTATGTCAGTATATTCAACGCTTCAGGCAATATGATGATTAATGCCATTAATACGTTGTAAGTTCGGGCGAGAGCTTCTCCATTAAGACCTGGAGGAGTATGTCCTCTGTCTCTTGGGATGTTAGCCTTTGAAATTGATACTGATCAAACCGAAATCGCTTAGGGTTCATGCCGATGGCCTGTATCAACTGCCATTCTTTCAGGCGGTTTAAAAGCTTTTTTAAAAGATCTCGGTCAATTTGAAATAACCTAGCCAGATCCGCAGCCGTTGGCAAGGCATCAACCGTGGCTCCGGACTGATCTGCAAATAGGGTTATGAGTCGAATCTCTTGAGTCAACTGGTACAGTAATTCTTCTGTGTTGATTTTAGCCATGGTGAAGGTGTTTCTACATACCGTTTCTAATCGTTCTTTAAGAACCTCGATAAAGTTCTGTCCTTATTTTCGGATGAATTGGGCTCAGGTTCAGTTAATCGATTCAATAAGCAACTTGCTTTTACTAATCAATCACACAATACCCCTATTTTTTAAAGGATTGCATGTTGAAATTAAAGTTGCTATACTGAGTATAGTTTTACACTAGCGTAAGTTTATGAGACGGGTTGGTACAGTGAGATTTAGATTATTCCGTGGCATTTTTGGTTTTGCAATCATCGGCCTGATGGCCTGCTCTCTCAATTTGACGGCCAAGGCCGCACCCTTTTACTTACCTAGCTTATATCCAGATGGCTATTTAAGCGTATATCACCAGTCTGCCTACTTTGATATTCAGCAAGGCTGCGCCGAGATTGAGCAAGGGGCATTTGAAAAAGCGGCTGAAAATCTGCAAAAAGCGGTCGAGAAAAACCCGACTAGCGTGATGGCACAGTACAACCTGGGTTACAGCTTAATGCAACTGGGTGAACATTCCAAGTCGGATCTGGCGAAAGGCCAAGAGCTTGAAGACGCTGAATGGACCTTTCAAAGGGTCCAGAATATCAATCCAGAGTTGACATTAACCTATTATAAACTTGGAAAACTCGCTCTGCTAAGGAATGATCCAGAGGCCGCTAGAAAATATTACCTTGAAGGCTTGGAAAATAGCACCGATAACTTTGCACTGTACTTTAACCTGGGGGCAGTCTATGAAAAGCTCCACAATATCCCAAAGGCAAAAGAAGCGTATCGCAAAGTGATCGAAATTAACCCCAAATTTGTTTTGGCTTACAATAATCTGGGACTGATTTACGAGGATGAACATGATTTTAGCCAGGCGGAAGACCTCTACAAAGAAGCCTTAAGCCAATCGCCAGGGTATAACTATGCCCGGTTAAACTTGGGCAATCTCCTTCAGAGCCAAGGCCGCCTTGATGAGGCTGAGGTCCAGTATAAGGAAGCCCTTCGATATGAGCCGGAAAACGGTTGGACTTACTTGTATTTGGGCAATACTTATTTTCGTAAAGGGGATTATAAGCAGGCATTATCGGCATACCACAAATCAGTTGATTATAATCCACATTACGCCACGACATATTACTTAATGTCCTTGGTTCTGGAAAAGCTGGATCGCCCAGACGAGGCTTTGGCCAACGGGTTACAATACATTCACCTGGCCCCAGACGGTGATTTCTCCCAGGAAGCCCAGGAAATGATCATGGTCCTGAAGCAAAATCATAGCCAAGTCAGCACCTCACCGAAATAAGATTAAGCGCCCAGTAGAATTTTAAAACAATCGTTTAGTATGGTAGCGCAGTGGCTTCTGGAGCGACACCTTCTTTTGTAAGATCGGTGAACGTTTCATCTTGACCTTGAGGCAAGGGCGTAATAAAGATGTGTGCGATATCCCCATCTTGAATGAATTCAACTTTGACAGGGCGAACGCCTTTACCACACAACAGTTCATCAAGAGCTTGAGCACCTTCGGTTAGTTCTTGGCTTAGCTCTTGACCGTAATAGCTATGTTTTTCTTGTTCTGCATAACCAGCTAATCCATTAATTGCCTGAATGGGCGATGGAAGGGCCTGACAATGTCTAATCACATCACTAGGGACTACAAAGCTACCATAGGTCTCATGAATCTGGACATCATAAGTGTGAATACCAGGAATACAAACTCGTCTAGCCCCTACCTGGCTATTCCCTCTAAAGGTTGGGGTAGCTAAAGAAGTTCGCCTTGGTGTAAAAGCATATGCATTACTTAGACGCGACGCATTCAAGGATTGTAACATTGGGGAGATACTCCTTCCTTATAAATTAAAGGATTTTTAGCAAATGAATTAGACCAGTCGTTCTCATCATTAATGATGATCTAGTGTTTAGGTAAGCCGATGGATTCAGGAACAACACCTGTTCTTGTAATCTCATCGAACACTTCATCTTGATCCTGTGGCAAGGGGGTAATAAAAACACGGGCAGTGGCGCCATCATCAATAAATTCAACTTTAACAGGACGCGCTCCATGGTATATGCCTGCGCTATCCATACTCTTCAAAAGATTAGCAACATCACTATAACCTTCCATGCCAGCCTTATCTCCTAGAGATGAAATAGCCTGTGAAATATTTTTTTGAACCGGAGTAAAAGTACCGCGTCGTGGTGAATCAATCAATGAGATTGGAACAACAAAGGGGCCATAGGTCTGATTGATTTGCAATTTTAATCCAGTGACAGGGTTAAACCAATCCCCAGTAGGCAAAGAAGCGGTTCTAGTACCTGCTGGATTATTTCCACGAAACATAGGGGCAGCTATGACAGCTTTTCTTTGGGTCAATGAGTGAGCATTGTTTAAGCGAGAAGCATTCAGAGAGGATAACATTTTTTAGGTTCCTTATTTTGTTGCATTGACTGACTCTTTAAAAAAGGGTGTCAAGATTAAAAATTTCCCCGATTCTCTAGAAATGGGAGCAATTATTTACAAAAGTTTAATTAGAAGATTTGCTTAAAGGAGCTATAGATTGGCCCTCTATTTTGATTCCATCACGCAGGATGCAAGCTTTCATACGTTTAAGATTGATGTGCTTTTCTTGCCAACCTTATCGGTTTTGACTTACCATTCTTGTTTATCAATTTTAGGTTTGGGAGAAATTTTATGAGTCTTGTTTATTTTAATGTGGTTCAAAATCGAAATGCAGTCTCTAAAGCAACCGCATTAAAAGTTTCGAGCAGACAGCCTGATATGAGGCTGAAAACAACTCAACCCGATCGGTTAGAAGTGCGATTTTCAGCCGAGACAGACAAATCTGCCTTGCAACAGCAAGCCATCATTAAAGCCGTTGCCACCTATTTGGGGTTGCCGGATGATGCACCCTTCCAGAAAATCCAGATAGCCTTTCTGGAACGTGCAACCAGTGCGATGCTGGACAATAATCTTTTTGAACGGGTGGAATTTTTAACGGATCTCCAGGATAAACTGGAAAAAATACTCCTGGATCGAAATCAGTGGGATTATATTCATACCAACGGCCGTTTCTTAGTCACCACAGAACTAGCACACCTGGTTTACAAGGCGCTTAAGCTAGATGATATCGATTCTGCTCTGTTGCCTTAGACAATCCTAGCTAAGGCGCATTGCGCATTAATGAACCGACTGGTGGTTCGCGATAATAATGGGGTCAAATGGATTTGAGAAGTTTGGGCGAATTGAAATGACGCCCGCATCGTGACCTGCTTGTAATGCCTTTTTAACGGCATTGGCAGAACCTGAGGAGAGACACGCTAAAACTTGGCTTTGATAGGCAAATAAGGCATCTGGGTTCACAAAACCAACCGGATCAACCCCTGCAAGCCCTTTAAGCAAATGAACGAGAGGTTTCTCAGCTTTCCTTCGCTGGAGGTTGTCATTGCCAATATCCTTGATTAGCTGAACCAAGCCTTGCCCAGTCAATTCTAAATCATCCAAAGGGGTCTCCAGAAACGCCCTCATCGAGGTGACTCGTTTAGAAGGCAAAGCGGCGGCCGCAAATACTGGAGAAGCTTCTGAATGGCGGTTATTTGTATTCAGATGGACTGAATAGGGTTGGGCAAAGGATATTTTCACAATTGTGTCCTTTTGTTCAATAGCAGTATTAGCAAGGCCATATCTTATGAAAGAAACAATAAAAAGTAAAGCTAAAGCTAGATTCAAGAATAGGCAGCTACACTCCTTATTTTTTTTACATTGATTGACCTGAAATAACATTATGTCGTGCATTTTGATGTAACATAGCAGGCAAGAACCGGCTGTTTGTTCCTAATTTTATGTTGTAACAGGTGGCCTGAAGCGCATAGAATGAAGTGATCGCTTCCTTGGCTACTTAGGCAACAAACTTGCCGTAGGGGTATAACTCCATTACAATCTCAATACAAGTAAACGCATTAAGGATTTTTATGGCCAGACTTTCAGACACGGTTAAGAAGCCTGCTAACGCTCCTAAAGTAAACCGTTTTATCGACCTCAATACCGATTTTGGGCAAACCGCGGATCGTGCTTTTTTTGAAGGAAAAGAACGCACTTTGCTCCACTATGTCAGTTCTGTCAATATCCCATGTGCGGTTCATGACAGCGATCCGGCCAGGGTCTTGAAAGACATTGAAACCGCAAAGCGGAATAACTGTGTCATTGGAGCCCATATTGCCTATCCCGATCCCATTCATTATGGATACCAGCCCATGGATATCTCAGCTGAAGAATTGAATGCCTGGATTTTAATGCAATTAGGAGGCTTTTCAGCACTCTGTAAAGCGCAAGGCTTGCAGATGGAACATGTCCGGCCCCATGGCGCCCTATATTCTGCCTTTATTAATAATCAGGACGTTGCATTAACGGTTGCCAAGGCTGTGCATCAGTTTGACCCATGGACAAGCCTGATTGTTCCCATTACACCTTTGATGTCCGTACTTCAATCAGAAGTCAATCTGCAATTTTCGCCTGAAGTGTACCTGGGGAAACGGGTGGATACCCAAGGCGTGATTGTTTTAGATCGGTTTAACGAGAACCTGCATCCCCAAGCGGTCATTGAGCAAGTGAAGCAGTTGGTAACTCAGGGTTCTATTACGGCTGAGGATGGTCAGGTGATTAAGATTAATTCTAAAACCATGCATTTAAGCCCGAAACTCCAGGGCAATATGATGATAGGTGAGCGGATTAGCGCCATTTTAGGACAACCCGTCCCCTTGTCACTGTTAAGCGCAGGAAGTTCAGGATGGCTATAGCCCTTAATGAATCACCCTCATTTCTGGTTTACGGCCCTCATGGCTCAGGCTTAACGACAGCCCTACAGGCATTTCGAGAATTTGGATACATGACCGTCAGTGGTGCGGCCTTGAACGGCTTGGAACAACTACTTGCGATGGCCCAGGCTGAAAACAGACCTGCGGCTCTGTCGCCAGAGATTAATCCTCAACGGGTTTCTCCTGAAGAGGCATTATCGCAATTGAAATCCCTGAAGGTGACCCATCCGGATTTAAAGTTTCTGTATCTGAGTACCCCTTCTGAAGTCTTGCTTCAACGCTTCTCTGCCTCTGAGAAATCTCACCCCTATGAGAAAGACAGCCGATTGTCTGCCATTGATCATGAGCAGATGGTTTTTTCAGCCCTTAAGACACTGAGTGACTATCATATTGATACCAGTACGACATCCTCTCGCGAACTACGCCATAAAATTGCGAAAATTCTTAAAATTGATCTGGCGTTAATGCCCATGGTCGTGACGTTGGCCTCCTTTGGATTTAAGCATGGTGTTCCATCGGATGCTGAAATGGTCTTTGATATGCGGTTTCTACCGAATCCGTTTTATGACGAGCGCCTGAGGCCTCAGACTGGCCTTGATCAAGACGTCAAAGATTATATTTTCAGCTTTCCGGAGACCGAAGTATTTTTAACCCATTGGCAGAATTTACTTGCTCATAGTCTGCCCTTATACCAGAAGCAGGGAAAAACACGAATTACGATAGGAATTGGCTGTACAGGCGGGCAGCATCGTTCAGTGGCAATGACAATGGCAATCTCAGAATTCCTTAAGCAAGCTTTTCCGGATTACCAGGTTCATGTTGTTCACCGAGAACAGCACCATTGGCCAAAACAGCCAGCACTTCAGTAGTAGGACTATTGGGACCCAACATGAAGCCTGAACCACCTTTTAAGCAATGGTATAAACAAGCCACCTGGCTGCTACCGGGTCTCTACATCAAACGATGGCTTGGTATTTTAATCACAGGTTTTGTTTTTATCGTCGTCGGGACGGCCTTGTTGCTCAACTTACAGCCTATTACCCTGACCATTGACTTGATTAAAGCCGTTGCGCCTAAAATTCCATCATGGCTCAGCGGTTCGGTCCTCTGCCTGGGTGGTTTAGCGATGCTACTGGTTGGATTTCGTCAAACGACTTTTACCCTGTACGAAGCATTGGGCGCCGGAACGGATCCCGATCTACTGGAAGCATTATACCGAAGAAATAAGTTACTCCACGGCCCCCATATTGTTGCCATTGGGGGCGGTACAGGATTATCCACATTATTGTTAGGTTTAAAGCATTATACAAGTAATATTACGGCCATCGTTACCGTCGCAGATGATGGTGGGAGTTCTGGTCGCCTTCGTCAGGAATTTGGGATCATTCCCCCTGGCGATATTCGCAACTGTATCGCTGCCCTTGCGGATGAAGAACAGTTGATTACGGAGCTGTTTCAGTACCGGTTCAAATCCGGCCACGGCCTGGCAGGCCATTCATTCGGCAATCTTTTTCTTTCTGTCCTCTGTGCCATTACAGGCAATATGGTTCAAGCCGTCAAGGAATCCTCCAAGGTACTCAATATTCGAGGGCGGGTTTTACCGGCGTCTTTGGATAATCTTTGCCTGGTCGCCACCCTTGAAAACGGGGACGAGATCCAGGGAGAGTCTCAAATTCCCGGCGCAACGTCGCGCATTATCAAAGTGCGTTGCGAGCCTGAAAACCCAGAGCCCTTACCTGAGGTCATTGAGGCGATTCGGGATGCCGAGTTGATTATACTGGGCCCTGGTAGCTTGTATACCAGCGTATTGCCGAATCTGTTAATCCCATCCGTTGCAGAGGCGGTTCACAGGAGCAAGGCGCCAAAGATCTATATTTGCAACGTCATGACGCAGCCCGGCGAAACTGATAACTATTCTGTTGGCGATCACCTTCAGGTGCTCTTGGAGCATTGCCCGGATAAGCACCTTGTTGATGCCGTGGTGGTCAATAACTGGATTCCTGAGCGACTGGTTGAAAAATATAAAGAATCCGGTTCGGTTCCCGTGGTAATTGATAGGGAGCGCTTGGAGGCAATGGGCATGGGCCTTATTGAAAGGGTTTTGGTGGATGAGGGGCATTCCATTCGGCATAACTCAAAACGATTGTCCCGGAGCATCATTCATTGGTTCAAAAAGGAATATCGCCGTAAAATGAAGGTGCTTCAAGGCGGAAAGGATCAGTCAAACCAGGATTCTGAAAATTCCCTTGAAAAAGATTTGATTCAGATTTAAGATCAGGCTTGAAAAAAAAGGTGTCCAGAGGGAAGAAGCCAATATGTCCGTTGCAATGCGCCAGCGCCGTATCACTCCCCAACAGTTAATCACCAAAAAAGAACAGGGTGAAAAAATCGTCTCCCTGACAGCGTATGATTACAGTACGGCAAAGCTGTTGGATGAGACAGGGGTTGTTGATTTTATTCTGGTGGGAGACTCATTAGGGATGGTTGTTTTAGGGTATGAGAATACCCTGAGTGTTACCATGGAAGACATGCTTCATCACTTAAAGGCGGTTCGCCGCGGGACCCAAAGGGCATTGCTTCTTGTGGATATGCCTTTTTCAAGTACGAATATCGATATACCTTCCGCCATTGCCAATGCTGCCCGAATGATGCAAGAAGGGCAGGCCTCTGCGGTTAAAATCGAAGGTGCAACCCCAATGACCCTTGAACTGGTCCAGCGCCTTACGGAAATGGGTATCCCCGTGATGGGACATTTGGGCTTTACCCCGCAATCTGTACAAACCCTGGGCGGTTATAAGGTCCAAGGGAAATCGATGCCAGCCGTACGGAAATTAGTGGCGGATGCCAGAGCCCTTGAAGCCGCAGGCGCCTTTGCCGTGGTTCTGGAAATGGTTCCTACTGAAGTGGCGGATCTGGTGAGCCGGATCTTATCGATTCCCACCATCGGTATTGGGGCCGGACCAGGCTGTGATGGCCAAATCCTTGTCATCGATGATTTCTTGGGGCGTTTCCCGGATTTCAAACCTAAGTTTGTGAGAACCTATGCCCAGGTTGGCGCCAACATACAGGCTGCCGTGAAGCAATATGCCTTAGATATTTTAAGTGGCGAGTTCCCTCACCCGAACCAAGAGTCCTTTCATTTTCCAATGGAGGAAATGGACGCCTTAAGAGTGCTTGAACAATCATCCTCAACGCAAGTGTTTTCCTATGAAAATCGTTGAATCCATTGAATCCTTCAGCGCAATCCGCCAGCGTTGGAAGAACGAAACCATTGCCTTTGTGCCCACCATGGGGGCACTTCACGGCGGCCACCTGAGCCTGATGGAGAAGGCGAAATCTGTTGGGTCGAAAGTCATTGTCAGTATTTATGTAAATCCGCTTCAATTTGGCCCGAATGAAGATTTTCAACGGTATCCCAGAACCCGGGAAGCGGATTTGGAATTGTGTGAGTCTCTGGGCGTTGACCTGGTCTTTTACCCTGATACCCAAGCGCTGCATCCAAAGGGATGGGTCTCCTTAACCCAGGTCGTTCCACCCATTGAGCTGGTGAATCAGTTCTGTGGTTTAAGTCGGCCAGGCCATTTTACCGGTGTTGCAACAATTGTGTTAAAGCTATTTCAGTTGGTACAGCCTCAATTTGCCATCTTTGGGGAAAAAGACGCCCAACAGTTCGCCGTGATTCGTCGAATGGTTTCGGACTTAAACTTGCCTGTCCAAATTGTTCCCGCCCCCACTGTTCGGGAACCTGATGGCCTGGCAAAAAGCTCAAGAAATAGCTATTTGTCCTCTGCTTCCGATCGACATCAGGCGAGGCTCCTTTTTCGACTCCTTGCAACCATTCAGGAATTGTATAAGCAGGGCATGGAAACCACCGATGAAGCACTAAAACTGGCGATGGAAAGTGTTTTAAATGAAGGTCTTTATCCTGATTTTCAGTTGGAGTACCTCGGCGCGGTCCATCGGGAAACCTTTCTCCCCACAGAGATTTTGGATGAAGATACCCGTATTCTTGTTGCGGCCCAAATTGGAAACGTTCGATTGATTGATAACACCCTTATTAATGAACCATTGGTGCTTCCAGATAGAGATGGGGCATTAATGCAGCTGACCGTTTAGGACGTGTTCGCTATTGAGACAACCCATCTGCATCAGCCTTGCGCTAAATGGGCATGATACAATCACTTCAAGAATGGGGTGCCGTTTTAACGAGTAGGTTGAAAGCCGCCAATGTCCATTTTTTATCAGTATCGAAAGCGCATTTTTCAGCCATCGCTTTCGACAGAAACTTGGGGATTTATCCCACCAAAGCCCAGTCCTTTATTTCAGCGATTTGTCCACTGGGTTTTACCTTACGTATTCCAAAAATTGTTGGGCGGATTATCCCTAGAGGTTGACAATGAGTCCCTTCAACGCTTAGACAACCTAAAGGGCCAGCGCCAGTTATTGCTCCCGAATCATCCGGCCCTTTGGGATCCATTTGCCATGGCGGGTTTAAGCAGAATCCTACAAGAGAATTTTTACTATGTGGCTGCACGAGAGCTTTTTGATTGGCTCCATGG
>JANWKX010000033.1 GCA_025451145.1 Vampirovibrionales bacterium | reverse complement strand
TCCTGGCTTATCTGGAGTTAGGGCACCTCTACAAAGAGACCCAGCACTATGAATTGGCTACAAAATCCTTGGAAAAAGCCTTTAACGCCATGGCGCAAGTGACTCCCAATCGCCGGGCGCTCTGCGCTACAGACTTAGGCGTCTGCTATGCCTTGCTTCAAAACCATGAGCAAGCATGTCATTGGTGGAAAACCGCGATTTCTGTGTACCCCATGCTTTTACATCCGTATTTGAACTTAGGCCATGCCCTGGAGAACCAAGGCGTGTTTGAAGAGGCAGAATATTATTTCCGCCAAGCCAGTGAGATTGCCCCTCATGATAGCCGGGCCTGTTATAATCTGGCCAGGCTTTATTCCAAGCTGGAGGCATGGGAGAAGGCCATTGAGCAATATGAGCGCCAGTTGATTTTTGAACCTAATAACCCCTGGATTCACAGCGATGTGGCCAATTGTTATTTGCAACAAGGCAATATTTTAAGAGGCAAAGACCACTTGCTCAAAACCGTCGAATTGGATCCTGAAGGCGAAGCCGGCCGATGTGCTCAATTTATCATTGAAGGCCTTCACGCTGCCGAAGTTTAGAAAATCATTTTAACGAGACTGTTTAAAACAGTAGATTCAAAACATTAAGAATTGTGACAATTTGCTGGATCTCTAGCAACAGTTTTCCTTGAGGGTCCTTCATTCCCTTACAATACATGACATGCCAACTGTAGGGGATTAAAGCTCAATGGCAATGTATCCAAACGATCCAAGATTAAGTCTTCAGGCCCAACAATCAGGATGGGGTGCTTGGGGAATGCAACCTACGAATGCATATTCTTATGCAAACCAATGGGCGCAGCCAGCACAATCGGGTTATTGGCCAGGCTATGGTCAACAATGGGCGGCTACAAATGCTGGTTATCCCGGTTATGGCGTAGCCAATACGGATACATATGCCGCTCAAGCAATGGCTCAACCCAATAGCTTAATACAAGGTGCGGCGCCTGCCTTATTACAACAGCCCATAGCGGATATGCCGGTTGAAGCTGGACCTGCTAAAGGAAAAGGTAAGAAGGCCAAGAAACAAGGCTTTATCAGACGACACCCACTGATGACCCTGGCCTTAGCTGCCATTGCTCTTTTTGGTATTGGAAAATTGATAGGAATGGCGCGTAAAAATAGCAAAGCCGATAAACACGAAAAATCTCAAACCTCTGTAAAAGGATTAGATGATGCTTTGCCAGCCGATAGCCTTCAATCGGATGGAGAACATGGGGCCAAAGGTGCTTGTGTTTCTCCTGCTGCTGCCTCTCCGGCTAGCGACTTACACGACCCTCACGCAGCAAGTGGTGGTGGTCATGGTGCAAGCTCGGAAGGTGATGCTGACCCAATTGTGGACGAAGAGACTCATCCTTTCCCTTCAGCTGGTGCTGCCATAAAGGGAGCAGGTGGAACTGCAGCAGGTTCAATAAGAGCTGACGAAGATGATGCTGACGATGGTAGTGGCCTGCCATGCGATCACCTCTCTAAAAAAGCTGGCGTTTCAGAAGATACCTAATTGAGGTCAAATTCAACCCAATCAATAGACTTTTCTGATCAACTCCCCTAGGATGAAAGATGTTTCACCAAGGGAGTTTTTGGTGGATGCCCGTGACCTCAAAAGACCCAGTGATTTTACGACCTAAGGCCCTTCGACCCGGGGATACCCTGGCCATTATTTCACCGGCAGGCCCCAGTAGCCCGGAGGCCATGGACCAGGGCATTGCCTATATTGAATCCCTGGGGCTAAAGCCTAAAGTCATGCCTCACGCACGGTTGAAAAATCATTATTTGGCCGGTGATGATAATGAGCGTCTGGCGGATTTTCACGCCGCTTTTGCCGACCCAACGGTCAAGGGGATTCTGTCAGCTCGGGGTGGTTACGGCTGTATGCGCCTGTTGCCCCACATCGATTGGTCCTTGATTCAGGCCAATCCGAAAATCTTTATTGGCTTTAGCGATCTGACGAGTCTTTTACTGCCCATGTTTGAACGAACGGGCCTCATTGGGTTTCATGGCCCCATGCTCACCTCCAACCTGATTGAAGGGGATGATTACACTCAGCAGGAGCTTTGGAAGCAGGCCATGGGGCAAGTGAACTACCCTTACCGGATCCCCAATAAAACCCAATACCACTGTATTACTTCGGGTACCTGCGAAGGAAAGCTGATTGGCGGAAATTTCAGCTTGCTGGCAGCCCTTTGTGGAACGCCCTATCAGCCCAAGACCCAAGGGGCCATCCTGTTTATTGAGGATTGGCATGAAAAATTCTATAGCCTGGATCGCCAATGGATGCAACTGAAACTAGCCGGGCTCTTTGAGGGGATTCAAGGCCTATTGCTCTGTGATTTTGTGGAGTTGGAAGACTCTGAAGAAGAAGCCAGTCTTAAGGACTTTTTTCAGCAGTTGGGTGCTTTTTTAGACGTGCCCATAGGCCTGGGTTTTTCTGCAGGACACGGGGCAAAGACGGCAACGTTTCCCATTGGAGGCCTTGCGCGTTTTGAAGCATCAAACGGCCATCTTGAAATTTTATCCTCACCCACGGGTCCGGCCTAGCCGAGGCTGGCATGAGCATGGCCATCTGATGGGCCTGGCCAAAGGCCATGGCTTCGGTGCCGATCCATTCCCCACGCGTGATATTGATGACTTCCAACCCTTTATCGGAAAGGACATAAACCTGAGGGGAAAAAGGATCCATCATCATGGCTTCTGCAGTGCTGTGGGACGCCAGAGGGATAGGGCTTCCCCATGCAAGAGTATTAATATTCATCCGGCCAAGTTCGTTGGATTCAGGCATCAGAAGATACAACCATTGTCGATCATACGCCAAGGCTTTTGGGACCTCAGGAACCGGGATGGGAGGGGAAAGCTCCTGCCAACGAAGATCATAGGCCAACAATTTTTTCCCTTGAGGCATGGACATCCACAGGATTTTTTCATCTTGAATGGCTAAGGGAACCACGGATTCCCGGGTGGGGATTGATTTCTCCAAGAGGCCTGTTGTCAGATTAATGAGTTGGATATTGGGTTGGTAAATCGTTGTGTCCTGTTTAGGGGTTTTTTGAAAGCCAGCGATAATCACAAAATGTTGCTTTACTGGTTTTGAAAGTGTTTTTACTTTGGGTTTGGGGGGGACAATGGACACCGCAAAGAGTTGTTTTCTGAAGTGGGATAAAATGAGATGACTCACAGGGCATTGCAGGACAATTGTGCCAGAAATCTTTCCTGACGTTGGATTAAAGACAGAAAGCTTGGGTAATGTCCCATAGGCAATATACAACAAGTGGGTTTCGTCATTGTATTTTAAATCACTGGCAGGCTTGGGCAACTTAACTTCCTGGATAGGGGCATTGAGGTTGTCGGTTGAAATAATCTTTAATACTGGATTTTCTTGGCTGGCCAGAAAGATCTGTTTGGCGTCGTCGGAAATCGCCATGGCTGAAACATCATCTGAAAGGGGGTATTGGGAAAGCACCTGATTTTTGGCAGTATCCCAGACATAAAGGGTTTTGTTCTCTGGGCTTGGGATTAAAAGCGGGTAATGAGCAACAGGCTTTGCCGTTTCCTCTGGTGGTGGCGTTGTCAGAATATCGCCGGTTAAGGCTTTCCATTGGGTCGGTATTAAGAAATCATCCGGGAAGCTAAACTGCTGTGGAATCAATCCTTCTTTCAGGGCGGGTGGTAAATTGTCAATAATGGGAAAGGTTTTACGACCGCCTGGTAAAGAAACCATCCGTAACAGAAAATGACCATCATTAAACAAAATAATATCCGGGACACTTTGATTCAGGGGCAAGCGCTGGACCACTTGAATGGATGGAACCGTTTTAGGGGAGATGGGATTCACAAGCACATACTGATTGCCGTTGGAAAAGGACACCAAAGCATCATCACGAAGGGTAGCATGGGTATCCAGGGTATGAATGGCGGAATTGATATCTGTAAAATGACTGGTTTCTGGCTCTTGAGCGAAACTAAGTGACGCGCTTTGAAGAGAAGTCACTGTGATAAGGCTAGTGGTGATGGCCAGCATTTTTAGGAAATGTCGAACGGCCATAGGACAATCCTCCAATGGGTTGGCCTAATAGGCAACCGCATTTTCCGTCACAAAGGGGAATGTTCCGACAAATACATAGGCCGTTGGACCAGTCATCAAAATGGAATCCTTACCATTCCACTCAATGAGTAAATCACCGCCGGGAAGTTGAACCGTGACCCGATTTTCGACTAGGCCTCTCAGGATGGCCGCTGTGGCTACAGCACATGCCCCGCTACCACATGCCATTGTTGGCCCGACACCGCGTTCCCAAACATCCACTTGAAGTGTCGAAGAATCCAGGACCCGGACAAATTCCACGTTGGTCTTTGCCGGAAAGAGCGGATGATGCTCAATTTGAGGTCCTAAAACCTTAAAGTCCATAGGTTGGGGGACATCTTCACGGAAAATAATACAATGGGGATTTCCCATGCCCACTGCGGCAATCGGAATCGTCCATTCCGGCGAAACCACCAGTGGGAAATCCAGTACAGGTGATTCCTTGGCGCCCGTAAAGGGGATTCGCTCAGGGGATAAAAAGGGCCGCCCCATATCCACAGTGACGGAGTAATCTGCATTTAAATGGGGAACCACATGCCCAGCCGGTGTTTCCACTTTAAATTCAGGGCGCTTAATAAGCCCTTGATCTTTAATATATCGGGCAAAGCACCGAATGCCGTTGCCGCACATTTCAGCGCGAGAGCCATCGTTGTTATAAAACTTAAACTGGATATCACAGGCAGGATCATCAGGAGGAGACACAATGATTAATCCATCCGCCCCAACACCGAAATGTCGGTCACAGAGCAAGAGGGATAATGAGGATAAATCAGTGTCAGGCGGAAGCTGATCCTCTTCAACGAGGACAAAATCGTTTCCTAAGCCATGCATTTTTGTAAACGGAATATCCATAGGCTTATAATATAGCATAGACAATGAGGCTTCAATTTTGAAACGATTTTTCTCGAAGGAAATCCTTGGGCTCCTCTTCTTTTCCCTGTTTGTGTTTGGCTTAAATCTTTGGGGTTACCCTTTATTTGACGTGGATGAGCCTCGATATGCTGAAACGGCAAGAGAAATGCTGTCTTCAGGAGATTGGATTACGCCTCATTTTAATGGCATGGTTCGCTTTGATAAGCCCGCCATGTTTTATTGGCTGATTGCCGGATCCTATAAACTCTTTGGGCTATCTGCCTTTTCTGCCCGCCTGGTGAGTGCCGTGATGGCAACCTTCACATTATTACTGTTATACATTTTGGCGAGACGGTACCTGAATGCCAGAGCAGGCCTCTATGCGGCCCTGATTTTTGGCACCATGCTGGAAGTGTTTGCCATTGCCCGCTGGTCCATTACGGATATGACCTTGACAGCCTTTATGACGGCGACCTGGTTGAGCTTGTTTCTGGCCTTGGTTCGTGACCCAAAATGGTATCTTGTTGCAGGCATTGCAGGGGCCTTTGGGGTTTTGACCAAAGGGCCAGTCGCCATTGCTTTGCCGGGTTTAACCTTTCTGATTCTGCTTTTTACCGGTTTTCGGGATCAATTGAAACGCCTGATTTCGCCTTGGCCAGTATTGGGTCTTGCGGTTTTCTTGCTGCTCAGTTTGCCTTGGTATGTCCTGGTAGCTAAAGCCAATCCAAACGCGTTTATGGGGAGCTTTTTTATTTTTCATAACGTCGAACGCTTCACCAGTACAGTTTCAGGTCATCATGGACCTTGGTATTACTATATCCCTGTCATTTTACTGGGCGGATTTCCTTGGACCCTCTTTTTGCCTGCATTGATCAATGAGTACCGGCAATCAAAAAGCGATCGGCCGGCTCTTATTCGCTATGCTCATATCTGGTTTTGGGTGGTGTTTTTATTTTTCAGTGTGGCAGGTACAAAGTTACTGACCTATGTGCTGCCGGCGTTTCCAGCCCTGGCGATTCTATTGGGATGGACCATTGAACGGGCGACATCCGATACCCATGTTGAAGCCACACAGGATAAATTCCCTCGTCTTGCCGGGCCATTATTGGGGGTTGGGTTGTTATTTGGCGGGTTACTCTTATTGAGCTTGTGGTCTCCCTACGCTGGGATCCCAAAGCCTTTGGAAAACCTGTATGCTCCATTGAAAACTCAGATACTTCTTGGGCTGCTGATGCTGACCTTTGCAGGTTCGGCCTTCATCTGGATACGATCACGCTTGAGTCCAAAAGGATTTGCTTTTCTGGCCAGCGGCATGACAATCACCCTCCTCTACGCTAATATCATGATCCTTCCGGAAGCAGCGACACTTTTCCAGGGTGATACCATGGCCTTTGCGGCTCAAGCCTCCCAAAACCATCTTCCTATTGCCACGTTTGGCATGAAAAAGCCCAGTTTGGTCTTTTATACCCGGCATCAAGTCTACTACCTGCCGGGAGATCCGGGTGCCATTGCCGCCAATGTGATCGAACCAGTGCTTTATGTCATGATCAAGAACAAGGATATTGCTGATTTTCGTAAAGGCCATCCCCTGGCCAAGCTGATCCAGTCGGGCCTCGTATATTCCCTTTTTGAGACATTTAACCAACCCTTAGCAAAGGAAATGAACCAGTGATTCAAACGGTTTCCAAACCCCATAAAGCCAGTGCCGAGTCTCTCCAAACGCCTTTGGTCTCCATTATTGTTCCGGTCTATAACGAGGTTGAAAGTATTCCCCAACTGCTCCAGGAACTTCTAACGGTGGGCGCCCATTTGAATATCCCCTTTGAAGTGGTGCTGGTGGATGACGGATCAACGGATCAGACCATTGATTTATTGAAACAAGTATTACCGGAGTTTTCTTCGGTTCTAAAGGTTGTTGAGCTTCGCCGAAATTATGGCCAGACGGCGGCCATGGCAGCAGGATTCGCTCAGGCCAGCGGCGAGATTTTCGTGACCCTGGATGGTGATTTGCAAAATAACCCGGAAGATATCCCCAATCTGATTCAGCATTTGATTGTCACAGAAGCCGATATGGTAGTGGGATGGCGGCAAAATCGTCAAGATGCCGTTGTATCCAGAAAAATCCCCTCTTATATTGCTAATCGAATTATTGGCGCCATGACCGGTGTCCGATTTAAAGACTATGGATGCTCACTAAAAGCCTATCGAAAAGAGCTGGCTCAGGAAATGCCGCTTTATGGCGAACTTCATCGGTTTATTCCGGTGTTGGCCAGCATGGAAGGGGCCAAGATTGAACAAATCCCTGTCAGTCATCGCTCCAGGCAATATGGTAAAAGCAAATACAACTTATCCCGGACCTTTAAAGTCATCTTGGATTTAGGGATGCTGCTGTTCCTTAAACGATTCTTTACCCGGCCGCTTCATATGTTTGGTCGGATAGGAATGGTGGCGATGACCTTAGGCGTCGTTACTTTACTGTATCTGGTCGGGCAAAAAGTGTTCTTTCATGCTGATATTGGGGAAAGGCCTTTACTCATGTTGGGTATTTTATTGGTCATGACCGGGATACAGCTAATCAGCACCGGGTTGATTGCCGAGCTTCAGATTCGGACCTATTTTGAATCCCAACAAAAGCCCCCTTACAAAATCCGCCGCGTCCATACATGAGTCGTCAATCTCTCTTGAAGCTATCACTCAAAATTGCGGTCAGTATGGGCATTATTGCCATATTGGTCATTAATCTAAAGCCGGAACATTTGGCACAGGCCTTTAAAACCCTTTCGATGGTTCAAGTAATGTTGGCTTTAGGGATCTATTTGTTTTGCCAATTGATTTCAGCCGTCAAGTGGCATCAGTTGGCCAAGTCGATCAATCTGCATGGCACGATGTTGCTCTTTTACGAGTTTTATCTGATGGGTATGTTTTTTGGGCTCTTTTTGCCCACGGCGATTGGTGGGGATGTGGGTCGAGCCTTGTTGTTATCCAAACATACGGATACCAAATGGACACGAGCGTTTTTATCCATACTCGCTGAACGTGCCACAGGCCTATTGGGATTATTGGTCTATGTGTTAATGAGTGTCCTGATGTTTCCCAAAAGCCAGTGGGTGTACTCCATTTTCACAATAATAATGCTGGTGACGTCTGTGGCGGTTATGGGGGTCTTTGGTTTTCCGTGGATTGAACGCCATCCATGGGGGCATCGGTTTATTCAAAAATTTGTCTTAAAAAATGTTGAAAACCAAGAGGAAGGACAGATCATCTGGCCGCCCCCAAGGGCAATCGCTGTTGGGATTCTGATATCGCTTTTGTTTCATGGGCTAAGCATCAGTTTACAATGGTTTGTACTGAAGGAAATGGGTGTTACACTGCCCTTTTTCACCTTGAGCGCCATTTATGGCCTGGCAGGGGTCAGCTCGATGTTGCCCATCTCCTTAGGGGGGATTGGGGTTCGAGAAGGCACAGCCACTTATTTACTGATGACATGGGGGCATGTTCCCCAATACCTGGCGGTTGGTTTTAGCCTTGTTTGGCTAGCCATATTGTTGCTTTCAACATTACCTGGTGGCATATTGACTTTGATGCAGCAATTTAGAATTCCATTGCGCAAAAACGTTTGAAACCCATTACAATGTCTTATATGCTATTCCAAACAATCGGTCCGAAAGGGGCACTATGGTCTGCCTGAAAAGCCGCAACATTATTACATTTTTGAGTTTACTGCTGCTTTTAGGGATGACCCCTTTAAGCGTTGCCCAAACAGTGGATGTTCCCAGTCAGGATGCGGATAAGGCAAAACCAGAACCCACGCCTGTGCAAGAGTTTGCGCCCAGTGGAACTCAGATTATTCCGGGAAATGAGCCCCTTTATGACAAAGGGGTCACGGTCACCCAAATTGAAATTATTGGAAACAAGATCATCCCTGCTCAGGCCATTTTAAATGCCATTGAAACCAAGCCAGGGAGCCTTTACAGTAAACGGCGTTTGCAAAATGACCTCAAGCATATTTATGAAATGGGTTATTTCTCTGAGAATTTACGGGTGGTTCCCATTGCAACCCGTGAAGGGGTCCACCTGCGCTATGAGGTAGAAGAAAACCCGGTGGTTAACGCGTTCCAATTCTCCGGTGAAACGGTTCTCAAGGAAGAGAAGCTCCGGAAGATTTTTGTGGACCAGGTGGGTAAACCTCAAAACGCCAATGCCATTAATAAAGGTATCCAGGAGATTGAGCAGGATTATAAAGATGGAGGCTATATCCTGGCGCGGGTGGATGATATCGAAGAAAATCCGCCAGGAACCATTAAGCTGACCATTAGCGAGGGGAAGATTCACAATATAGCCTTTACGGGGAATAAGAAAACCAAAGATTTCGTCATTCGGCGGGCCATGGCTCAGAAAGAAGGGGAGATCTATAACGAAAAGACCGTTAATGCCGATATGAAACGGATTTTCGGCCTTCAAATGTTTTCGGATGTTCGGCGGGTTGTTAAGGCCTCTGCCGTAGCACCAGGTGACTATGATTTGGTTGTGGAAGTGGACGAGAAGAAAACCGGTGCTATCTCACTGGGCGGTGGGGTCGATACCGGGATGGGGCTTTTTGGATCTGTAGGTTACTCTGATCCAAACTTTACTGGCCGAGGACAAAACTTCAGTACCATTTTTTCAGTCGGTTCCGGGATTTTGATTTCCTCTAAAAACATCGTTCGCCACAGAGTGCTTCAATATCAAACCAGCTGGTTTAATCCCAGTATTGCTGAAACCAATAACTCTTTAGGAGCATCCGTTTACGCACGAAGCTTGGCAAGCTTTAACGTTCCTCTGGCCTTGGAAACCCGATACGGTTCAGAGGTTGATTGGGGTCATCCTATAGAAGCCATACCTAACTCTTCATTTCAGCTGGGTCTTGGCTTTGAAAGAACGCATTTGAAAGAGGGGACCGATCAGGCAACATTGGATGCCTATAATGTCTCTCCCACAGAGCGTCAGCGGGAATTAAAGAGTGGGACTTATGCTTTTCTGTCACCCACGTTTAACTATGACACCCGAAACAACCGATTTAGCCCGAGCCAAGGCTGGTTAAATACCGTTAATACTCGCTTTGCGTTGGGGATTCAGAATAATTCGTATGCAACGGTTACCGCAAATTTACGCCGGTATCTCCGAGTGACGGATAGCGTCACGCTTGCGGTTAATGCGCAAGGGGGCAGTGCCATGGCAGGGAACGTACCGGATTTTAACCGTTTCCAATTGGGTGGTCCCTATACAGTTCGGGGCTTCCAAATGAGCGGGATCGGTATTGGCGAAGATTATGCCCTAGGGAGTGCTGAGCTTCGGGCACGGATTCCTTATCTGAAGCGATTTAAAAAAATGCCGTTCTATGACATGGTTCAACTGGCCCTATTTACGGATGCAGGTGTATTGTCCAGGGAGTCTCAGACCAACTCCATCTTCCACCGACCAGGGTATGGTGCTTCGGTTGGTGGTGGGATTCGGATGAATATTCCGGCTGTTGGACCATTACGGATTGATTGGGCAACACCCATTACTGGGGGCTCAAGCTACCAGACCATGCATTTTAACTTTGGTGTAGGACAAAAATTCTAAAACAGGTTATCTTATACTCATATCATTGTTGAAAGGAGTTATTTCTCATGAAACCGATCCAAATGGTACTTGCTAGCCTCCTGGCTTCTGCGGTTTTAACCGGCTCTGCCCTTGCCCAGCAGGTGGGTATCGTGGATATGCAGGAAGTCACCCAAAAATATACCAAGGCACAAGAGCTGGCCATTAAAGTGAAAAACCGCGAAGATGATTTACAAAAACTCAGAGACAGTCTTCTGGGTAAATTGAAGGCCGGGGATAAAATGACACCGGTTGAAAAGAAAAACCTGGAAGATAAATTGAACACGGAATTTGCCACCAAATTTCAAGAGTATCGGGATTGGACGGTGACTCAGGAGCAGTCATTGAAGAGTGATTTTGATGACGCCTTGAAACAAGTGGCTCAAAACCAAAAGTTAGATTTAATTATTGCAAAACAGACCGTACTGATGGGCGGACGAGACATTACCACTGATGTGATTGATGCCTTGAATAAAAGTACTGCAGCCCCCGCTAAATAACCCGGTCTGTTATATTTCTTAAAATTTGACCAGGAAGGGTTGACTAATGTATTCGTTACACTTACCTTAGTGTCTTGAATACTATATACCCCTCCTTAAGTTTCTCGGCCATTGGCCGAGATTTTTTTTGCTAATATTCCCCGCTTATCCTTGATGCGTTAAGAATTGATCGGTTTTCATGCGGCTTCTTTTTTCTTTCATAGGGGCTTCTGTTAAAATCCCTGTATGGAGAAGGAAAAAACCGTTGATTTAAACCTGCTTTGTGCCGCTCAGGTCAACCCTGAAGAGGCTACTCCCATGATGCGGCAGTTCTTAGAGGTGAAACAGACCTATCCTGGGATTGTCCTCCTGTATCGGATGGGCGATTTCTACGAAACCTTTTTTGAAGATGCCGTCATTGTGGCCCGTGCCCTTGAAATCACATTAACCAGTCGGGAAGCTGGAAAACTGGGACGGGTTCCCATGGCAGGGGTTCCTGCAAAAGCGATAGACGGCTACTTACAAAAACTCTTGGAGAAAAACTTCAAGGTGGCCATTTGTGATCAGGTTGAAGATCCGGCCGAGGCTAAAGGCTTGGTGGATCGGCGGGTGACCCGGATTCTATCGAGTGGCACCATTGCGGATCAGCGTTTTCTCAAGTCTCATGAAAACAATTTTCTGGTCTCCTGTTGGTTTCATCCCAAAGAGAAGCGCTGGGGCTTAGCCTATTGTGATGTCACGACCGGCCAATTTTACGCCACCCAGCTGACCTGGGAGCAGCTTCTCAACGAACTGGACCGCATTCATCCCAGTGAACTGTTGGTTCAAGGCCGACGGCAAAAAGGGGTTGTGGTGGATGAATGGGTTCCTGAAGTGCCACCACAAATCCAAAATCAATATCAATGCACGGCACTCAAGCCCGAAGCCTTCGATGAGCGTGCAGGTCGGGAGAGGCTCTTCCGCTGGTTTAAAATCCAGGATTTGGAGAGCTTTGGTCTGAAAGATCAGGGGATTGCGGTTTCGGCCATTGGGACAATTCTGGGGTATTTGGAAGGGACTTATCTGGAAGAATCTCGCCCGGTCTTTGAGACCATCCAATCTTACCGCTTGTCTCAACACCTTGAATTGAACGCAACGGCACGACGCCACTTGGAATTGACTCAAACGGTGCGTGAGGGCAAGCAAGACGGAAGCCTCCTATGGATTCTGGATCAAACGGTGACCAGTATGGGTGGTCGGTTGATTCGCCATTGGCTTCAGTGTCCTGCTATTGAAATTCCGGAAATTGAGAGTCGCTTGGATGCCGTTGAGGTTTTGGTTCAGGATCCGGTCTTAAGAGAATCCCTCCGGGAAATCCTGGCCGGGATCTATGACCTGGAGCGTCTCAGTATGAAGCTCCAAAACTTAAGCGCCAACCCCCGGGATCTGGTGGCCTTAAAGCGTTCATGCCAAATGCTCCCGGAAGTTGCCAGTCTTTTGGAAGGGCAAACGGCTTTTTACTTGGCGCTAGTCCAAAATATGCCGCCAGCACTTCAGGAGTTCGTCAAGCAGGTGGATGAGGCCTTACTGGAAAACCCGGCCCTCAGTCCAAAAGAAGGGGCATTGTTTCAAACCGGTTACCATGCCGAATTGGATCACCTGCGTCATGTTCTGGAGACCCAGCAATCCTGGATGGAAGCCTATGAAAACGCTGAGCGGGAACGGACGGGGATAAAAACCCTCAAGCTCGGCATGAATAGCGCTTTTGGTTATTACATTGAAATTAGTAAAACGCTGGCAAAACAGGCTCCATTGGAATATCAGCGCAAGCAAACGCTAACCAATGCGGAACGGTATATCACGCCGGAGTTGAAGGCCCATGAAGAAGAGGTGTTTGATGCCCAAGCCCGACTACAAGACTTGGAGTTTCACCTGTTTTTATCTTTACGGGAAGACTTATCCGCTTATGGCCCAATTTTAAGAGACGTTGCAAAGCGAATTGCGATGCTGGATGTCTTACAATCGTTTGCGACAGTGGCTTCTGAAAATCGATATGTTCGCCCAGTGGTGGATGATTCCTTTGAAATTACCCTACATGAAGCCAGGCACCCGGTGATTGAAAAATTACTGCCGCTGGGGGCTTTTGTGAGCAATGATTGTACTTTATCAGCCGCTCCCAAAGACCACAGGATTCCTCAGGTCATGATTATTACAGGCCCCAATATGGCCGGTAAATCCACTTATATGCGTCAGGTGGCCTTGGTCGTTTTAATGGCGCAAATGGGGTGTTTTGTCCCGGCCACCTATGCGCGGATTGGTCTGGTGGATCAGATGTTTACCCGGATTGGGGCGGTGGATGATTTGGGTAGCGGGCAATCCACCTTTATGGTGGAAATGACGGAAACGGCTCAAATCCTAAACTGTGCCACCCAAAGAAGCTTGGTGCTGTTGGATGAGGTGGGCCGGGGAACCAGCACGTATGACGGGGTTTCCATTGCCTGGAGTGTTGCCGAATACTTGACCCACCATAATGGCTGTCGAACACTCTTTGCCACCCACTATCATGAGTTGAATACGTTAGAAAAAGTCAGCCCTAAAATCCACAATTACCGGGTCTTGGTCAGCGAATCCGAAGGGGAAATCGAATTTCTGCATACGGTTGCCCCAGGGGCGGCCCAGAAAAGTTACGGTATTCAAGTGGCCAAGATGGCTGGACTCCCTCAACGGGTGATCCAGAAGGCGGAACGCTTAATGAATAAGATGCAGGAAAAAGAATTCACGGCCATTGAAAAGCAACGCCAAGTCTCGCTGTTAGAAGCCGCTCGACAAGATCAGTTGAGCTTGTTTCCTGAAGCCACGCCGGTTTCCTGATGGATCTCTTTTTGTGAATATCTCTCAATCGACCATTGCGGCTATTATTACCCCCCGAGGCACGGGAGGGATTGCGGCAATTCGCTTAAGTGGCTCAGAGAGCTGGGCAATTGCCCGATCTCTGATGAAATCCCAACAAGCTTGGTCGGCCAATCAAATTTGTCATGACTGGCTGATTGATCCAGAAGATCAACAAATTGTGGATGAGGTTTTAATTCTCCCTTTTCAAGCCCCTCGAAGTTTTACCGGCGAAGACTGTGTCGAGATCCATTGCCATGGCGGCTTGGTCACCTCTCAATTTATTTTGAAGCTTTGCCTCAAGGCCGGTGCTCAAATGGCGGCCCCCGGTGAATTTACAAAAAAAGCCTTGCTCCACGGCCGGATTGACCTGACCCAGGCGGAGTCTATCCTGGATCTCATTCATGCGCAAGGGGAACGATTGGTCAAAATCGCGGCGTCCAACCTTCATCACCGAACCATCGGCCACCGATTGATGTCTTACCTGGAGCGGATTAGTGACATCCAGGCCGATCTAACGGCCAGTATCGATTTCCCCGATGAAGTGGAGGAACCGGATCGGCAAACGCTGGCGAAGGCAATCTATGCACTCAAGGCAGAGATTCAACAGGATTCAGAGCTGAGTCGACGCAATCAAGTGATCCGAGACGGCCTTGAAATTGCCTTGGTAGGGATGCCCAATGCGGGGAAATCGTCTCTGTTCAATGCCTTATTATCGGCGGATCGATCCATTGTGACGGAGATCCCCGGAACCACTCGGGATGTGATCCGTGAAGCCCTAACCATCAATGGCATTCCGGTGGTGCTTTGTGATACGGCCGGGTTACGAGACACTAAGGACACGGTAGAGGCCATGGGGGTTGAACGGAGTTGGCAGGCCGTTGATACGGCCCATGCGGTGATTTACGTGGTTGATGGGACCCAAGGGTTAACCAATGCAGATGATGCCTTACTCGAGAAGTTTGGGGGAAAGCCAGGGGTGCTGGCGGTCAATAAAGCGGATTCTCCTGTGTTTCGTTCAACACAGCTATCCGCAAACGATTGGCCTGTTCTCGAAACATCAGCAACCAACCGAATTGGACTAAGGGCAATCCTGGATTGGATTGAATCTTTAATGGGTACAATGACCGATTTAACCGGGTTAGAACATCTACTTTCCGAGCAACAATTAGAAAAATTAGATATCATTGATCATGAGCTTCAAGATGCTGTTACCTCTCTCGAAGCCACCCATATTCCTTTGGATCTGGCAACCATTCCCTTGACCAATGCGCTATTGGCTTTAGAAGGACTTTTAGGTCATGACACCACTGAAAAAGTTTTGGATTCCGTTTTTTCAAGATTCTGTGTTGGGAAATAGCGATGCGCTCTTTAAACCTTGAGGAAAAAGTGGCCCAACTGTTTATGGTGGGCAGTGATACCCCGGAATTATTGGACGAAATAGAGCCTTTTTTAAGGTACGGCCTTGGCGGGGTGCTCTTATTTCGCCATCACCTACAGCCTTTCGATACCGCCGTTGAGCTCAGGGCCTATCTGAGTGATTTAACGGCTCGGATTAAAGGGTCAGGGCTTTCTTTCATGGGGATTGACCAAGAAGGTGGCCAGATTGAGCGCCTGCCCCACTGGCTTTTCCCCACAGGGCTAATGCCGGTGGTCTATGGCTTATTGGATGACCCGGCCTTTTGCTATCAGGTGAACTTGGAAGTGGCCCAGCGTCTTCAATGGCTGGGGATTAATCTTAATTTCACGCCCACTGTTGATCTCAATACCGAGCGCATGAATCCTATTATTGGGGCCAGGGCTTACGGGCAAACTGCCGATCAAGTGATGCCCTTTACCCGAGCTGTTATTAAAGCCCATTTAACTGCGGGTGTTCTACCGGTTGCCAAACATTTTCCAGGCCATGGGTCTGGCACGGTGGATTCTCATTTGGATCTGCCCTATTTTGAAGCCTGGCAAGAGGAAGAGTTGATCCCCTATAAAACGCTGATTGATGAAGGCGTGCCTGGGGTTTTGGTGGCCCATGGTCTCTATCCCCAGTTATCCAAGAATTTGGGTGAACGAGCGTCTATCCCTGCCAGCTTATCCAAGATCATGATTCAGCACTTGCTGAGAGAACAGCTTGGGTTTCATGGCTTAATTTTCACGGATGACCTGATGATGGGGGCCATCTGGAACGAACGTGACCCCATTGAAGTTGCGGTGATGGCCTTAGAAGCCGGGGCCGATATGCTTGTCTACAGAAGGGCTCAACCGGAAGCTTGGCAAGTATTTGAAGCCATGGTGTCTCGGGTGCAACAGGGTAAATTCCCGGAGTCTCTTTTGGATCAAAAGATCGAGCGCATTTTGGCCTATAATGCCCAACTTAAGCCGGTATTGCCATTGGCCGAAGCATCGGATTCAGTTTCAGAAGCGGCTTGTCATCAATTGGCCTTGACTTGGGCCAAACACGGTTTGGTTGAACTTCAGCACCAATTTATCAGCCCGTTACCATTATCCCCGGAGATGCCTTGGGCCTTGGTAGCGCCTGATCGGCAAACCATGCCCCATTATGCGCTGGATAGAGACCATTGCAAAGACCTTATAGGGTGGTGTCGTGAATATGGGATTCCGCCCCAGGTGTATCAGTTTTATCCGGTTCCGGCTGAAATGCCCTTTTCATTAGATACATGGGAAAACCGAGCGTTTCATGTAATTGTGTTTATGGCCTTTAACAGCCTGCTTTCACCCCAGCAACAGCAGTATTATGAGCAGCTTCGACGTCAGCATCCTGAAGCTAAAATGATTGTAGCTTCCTGCGGCATGCCCACAGATAGCGATGTGCTATCGAATCCTTGGATTCATCTCCAAATGCCCAGCCTTAGACCTGCTGCTTTACAAGCATTTGCGCAATGGCTGGTAAGTGAGCCAAAACTGTTTTCCGAAGATCCTCAGACGTAGCGGCAAGCCTTTCGGGCGTTACTGGGGCATCTTCTGTCAAGAGCGGGAAGACCTGGACATTATTAAAGGGGATGTGGCGTATTTGGGATTTTCCACAAAAAATGACGACAGGGATTTGCCGTGAAGCGGCTTGTTCCAGTAAATAACCGGTTCCCTTGCCCAATAAAGAGGTTTGATCAAAACAGCCTTCTCCGGTAATGACCAGATCTGCCTGTGATAACGCCCGATCCAAATGGGCTTCTCGGGCAAGCCAGGTGTTACCCGATTCAATTTTGGCATGAGGGTAGGCGCAGAGGACACCAATGGGCAGCCCTCCGGCAGCGCCGGTTCCAGGACGCCTAGAAAAATGTTGTTCAGGATCCAGGCAATGCTGAATATGGTCAAATCCTTTGGATAATTGCTGAATCTCTTGGGGGCTTGCGCCTTTTTGAGCTGCAAAGCAAATGGGTGATT
>JANWKX010000032.1 GCA_025451145.1 Vampirovibrionales bacterium | reverse complement strand
TTCTTAAAATCGCAGGCGTCCCCTTCGGGCGGACCTGGGAGCAAGCCTTCATCAAAAAGATTCTAGGGTACTCACTCGGCATTGGTCTGGTAGCATACGGCTTTTTCCAATGGATTCCCTGGATGATTGAAACCCGGCTCAACGTCCAAAAGCTCAACCAGACCCTTAGTGCAACCAACCAGGACATGAATCGGCTTTTAATGAGCCTGGATGAACGGGTTGAATCGGAGCGGCTCAATATTTCGAGGGAACTCCATGACGAAGTGGCCCAACAACTGACGTTCTTAAACCTTCAGGTCCAACTCTGTCAAAAGCATATTAAAGAAAGCAAAGAAAAGGCCCTGGAGACTCTAAAAGCCATTGGCCAAGAACTCTCTTCCGCCCTGCGTAGCGTTCGTCAAATTAGCCATGATCTAAGGCCTGAACCGCTTTATGCCCTAGGGTTTATTCCGGCGCTGGATCAGTTTATGGATAAGCTCTGCCAGCAACATCCAGGGATACAGATTAAGCTTGAAGCACCTGAAGATTCTGAAACCACTGAAGGCTTCCGAATTGAAAACCGGCTAAACGATCGGGAGCTGCTTCATTTGTTCCGCATCCTCCAGGAAGGCGTCCGAAATGCCATTAAGCATGCCAAATCGGGCATTATCACGATTCATCTTTCAGAAGAAAAATCCCAATTCCTCTTTCAAATCGACGATGATGGAAAAGGTTTGCCATGGCAAGACATGCCCAGTGATGATATCCTGGTTCAGCAAGGTCATTTGGGGATTGTCGGCATGAAAGAACGGATTAAAGAACTCAATGGCGATTTTCGCTTATGCACTCGACACCCAAAAGGCACCCGATTGGAGATAGTGATACCCAAATGAGGCATCCATGATGACGGAAAGCGATTCGATTCAAGTCCTTTTGGTGGATGATCACACCATTGTTCGCCAGGGCCTTAAACAATTGCTGGAATTGGATGAGGGGATTCATATCTTGGATGAAGCCGGCAATGGCGAGGAAGCCATTTTGAAAGCCATTACCCAAAAGCCCGATGTCACCCTCATGGATATTAATCTCCCCAAGGCCAATGGCTTTGAAGCCAGCCGTGCCATCCTCACCGCCTGGCCAGACGCCAAAATCATTATTTTAACCAACCAGGATGATCCGCAGATTATCTCCAAGCTGATGGACCTGGGTGTTAAAGGCTTTTTACTGAAAGATGTGCAAGTCGATTCCCTGATTGAATCCATTCGAAAAGTCCACCAGGGCGGACAGGTTGAACTGGCTCAGGAGCTGGCTGAAAAACTCAAGACCCACCAAGCCCAGTCTGTCCGAGAAAGCCATTACTTTGCCCTGACAGAACGAGAGAAAGAAGTGCTTTTGGCCTTAACCAAAGGCTATTCCAACCAACAGCTTGCCGATTTGTTGACCGTCAGCCCGAAAACCGTTCATAACCATCTCTATAACATTTACAGCAAAATCGGGGTCAATACCCGGGCTGAAGCCATTGTGTGGGCCTTAGAATCCGGGTTTTTAGAGAAATAAGAAGAATCGAATCCGTTTATCGGGCGTAATTGTCCTGAATCGTCACCACCACTTTCCCGGCTTCACGGCTGAACAAATCCACTGTAATGGTATGCAAGCCTTCTGCAAGCCTTGCCCCTAACAGAATGCAGGTGGTTTTTTGGTTATGGAAAAAAATGGCCGGATTGGATTCTGAAATCTCATGACCCGCAAATATTTTATCGCCCATTTTCAACAGAATTTGCTGGGGTGAAAATTCACTGTCATTGAGCTTAATTTGATTCAAACTGGTTAAAATACCGGGGCCAATGGAGTTAAACAGATCAAAGGCTATGCCTTCCCCTGTTTCCCGCAAGCTCCCTGAGACATAAATACGCTTAAGCAAAAATTTGGGAATGATAGACATAAGCGGTCACTCGTTTCCTGATCGAAAGTATACACTACTCTATCGGCGGATTAATGGGAAACCTTGAATAATTTTTGATACGGTTGCAGTGCTACCCTACCATAGCCCCCAGGAAACGGATTTTCAATGGATAAAGGCGGTAAAAAGTTCATCAGGGCCAATTCCAGTTGATTTAGCCCATTTCGACGTAAGATGCCTTCGGGCAAATAAAACAGGGTTTGATTTTTGCATGAGCGCCAATATTGACCAATTAAAACACCGTTCAGGATGATATTCACCCGTTCAATATCTAAATCCAGATAAAGCCCTAACGGTAATTCAACCTCCGGTGGCAACTTTAAATCAAACTCGGTTGATGCATAGAGGACTGGGGCCTCTTTAAGGGGATTTTCTGCACCTGACGTCTGTTTCTCAGCATCAAGAAGCGCTCTTTGAATACGCCCCTGGCCTTGAATCTCTTCTTCATCGAGTTTCAATTGAATGATACCTCTGGGATCGTGGGTATCTTCATAAAAGCCTTTGTGGTGTCCCAGGCTCTCCACAAAAACCACCAGACGGTTTTTCCCTGGATTCTGGCTTTCCTGCGGCAACGCAATCGTCACCTTATCTGCCGGTGTCCCCACATCTGGATGGACATGAAACGTATGCCCCTCTAAAACACATTCTCCATTGAGAAAAACGGCCCAAATATGCTGGGCATGAAGAGACAACTGATGGCGAGGACCTGTGTATTCATATTCATACCAGACAGCACCTTCATGAATATGGTGACTATCCATATCGGACGCCCCCATCAGGGGCTGATAGCCTTTAGAATCAAACAAAGGCGTAGCACCTGGGGTTAAAGTCCATGATGTTAACTCAGGGATAATTATGGCTTGGGTCTGAGCCATCGGTAATACTTGTAACTCACCATTCGATAAGATTTTCCAAAAGGGCCGAGAAGAATCAAAAAAGATCTCTGCTTCGGATCGAATCATATCAGGACCCATCAAGAAATCGCCTTGAGGCAATGCCCACAAGCGATCGGCAAGCGTCTGGCTCAGCAGGTAAATGGCATAATCCCCCAATCGAACCCACGCCAACATCTCTGGCGCCAAGGCACCAGTAGCCAATACAACTCGATACAGGCCAGGTTCAGCCTCCAATACCTCAATATGATCTGCAAATTTTGGATCAACCTGAGTGGCAACCGATTGGCCGGTCCGAATCTCCATGGCTGTTTCAGCCGACCCCTCTGGCAAGATCAACAGGGAAGGCGTTTGGGCCAGAGGTTCCACATTAACCGCCTCCAGAGTCCATCCAGATCGGGCAAGGGGCATTTGGTAAGGAATCATCTTCGCTTGATAAGGGCTGGCTTCAATTTCAATGCCCGGTTTAATCTCAATCCGATGGGAGAAGGTCGTAATATTTCGCGTAAAGATCCAGTAGCCGCCCTTGTCTTTAAGGGATTTTCGGACCAGATAAAGCGATGGAGATGGCGATAAACCCATGTCTTCAGGAGAAATCCGCTCGGTTTGGGTCAGGTCAAAATGGGAAAGTAGAAGATTAATTCGCTTGGCCTCATATAGTCGTTCGGTTAGCACACCGGATTCACTGATGGGTGCCGAAAAATCATAAGAGGTATAGGCGTCCGTCGCCCCAATATGGTCCCAATTGGTGCCACCAATGGCTTTATAATGATTAAACAGCGTTCCGCCCTGTCCAATAAAGCTTCGGGTCACCAAGCCAATATGGTCACGGCCTAGGCTTTTGTGAATCTGCTCATACGGAACCCCTTTCCAGCCGGCAAACCATCCGGCTTGAAGTTCAGCCATCATCATGGGGCGATTGGGACAAAATTCCGGCCGAATATTTTCTTCCAAATGATCCAGGACCGAAAAAATCTCTGAAAACGTCCGCCAATCCAATTCAAAGTCTGTGACCGAATAATTATCAATGGCGTAAATATCCACGACATCCGCATAAAGGCCTGCCCCATAAAAATCATTGTGCATGGTGGGGACAGTAATGCCGTGTTCCCGAAACATCTGGACCAGTTCTTCCATGTACTCCGGCTCCATGTCCAGGGTAGAGTACTCGTTTTCCACCTGAACCATCAGCAGGTTTTTGCGGTCCTTCACAAAGGGCAGAATCTGATCCATCCATTCCCGGACAAAGGCCATATACGCCGGTGAATACTGAAACGCACCCTCGATTCGGTTCCTGAGAATCACCTCCGGCTGAGTCAACAGCCATCCTGGCAGTCCGCCCCGTGTGGTTTCGGCATTGATATAGGGGCCTGGGCGAGCAATCAGGTAAAGCCCCAGCGATTCAATCATGTCTAACAGCGCTTTGACATCCCGAATCCCGGTAAAGTCATATTCTCCTGGAGCGGGACTATGATAATCCCAGTTAAAGTAAATATCAACCGTGTTATAACCGGCGCATTTGAGTTTCTGAAGGCGATCCCGCCATAAGTCGTGATGCGGCAATCGAAAATAGTGCATCGCACCGCTTCGAATAAACGTACGCTTGCCATCAAGCTGTAAACTGTATCGATCAAACTGAATATCCACCGAGAAAGCCCCTTAACCGCTACTGATGAATTTTAACAAAAAAAATCCCCTTCCGGGGATTAGGACTTTTCTTCATCAACGAAGAATTGTCGAGGGGGAATAAGGGAAAGGGTTTTAGGATTTCGTTAGAAGGAGAAAAAAGGGAAAACGGGTGCTGGTGAATAACCCATCGATTTTTGATCGCAAGGGTTAGGCCACCCACATTTCATGAGGGATGCCATAAGCCGAGAGATCATCCCGGTGGTACCTGTAACTTTGATTTGGCTCAATTGAACCATAAAACTCATCACCATCATCAGACTCCTCTAGTAGTGCTGACAAATTTTGACCACGAACGCCATCCCACAATTGACGAATCGGCCCTCTGATTGGCGCAGAAAAAGGATGCTGCATTGCAGTGGAAGCAAATCGTATTGGAGATAGGGTCAAAGTGGTGGGAGACATAGTGGAACACCTCGTAATTTGAAAGTGAGAATGTGTTCTTATTACACTTTCCTTGTGTATCATAAACACTAAGGTGTTTCTTGTCAACCATGTTCTGTAAACAAGTTCATCCGGTAAAATCCAATCTCTATCAGAGGTTTCTCAAGATATTCAGAAAAAGCAAAGATTATTGAAGCATTTTTTTACGTTCTTCTTAGATTACGCCCATTTCGCAAGAACTTTCAGGAATTCTTAGGATCAATCAGGGTAAACCCAACTAAGGTGTATAGATAACACTTACCTTCCAAATGACCCTTTACGAAGAAGCAGTTTAGCCCGGTTCTTTGGTTGCCCTAAGTTCTTTGACCGTTTGGATGTCTATATCACATCCATCGTTATAACCCTCCCAAACCTAAAGATGCGAAGATATTCTGCGCTTAAATCCATCCCATCCCATTCATATCATCCCTATTCAGAGGACGATGCCACCATTACTATCCGCCATGCCCAAGCCCTTTAGTCCATAATGGCCTACATCAATTCTTTCACAAACTGCCCCAAGGTCTGGAAAGCCTGATCAATCTCATCGGTCCAAGGATAGCAACAATTAATCCGTATAAAATTTTGATATTGGCCGGAGGCTGAAAAGAGCGGGCCTGGCGAAATGCTGATATGACTTTCCAAAGCCTTTCGATAGAGCGCAAAAGCATCTACCTGTTGCGGCAGTTCCAGCCATAATAAGTAACCGCCACGCGGTCGGGTAACGCGCGTCGTGTTGGGAAAATACTGTTGAATGGCATGGGTCACTTGGTAGTTTAAAACCGCTAAATTTTTTCGAAAACGTCGTAAATGCTTGTCATAGCTCCCTCGTTTTAAAAATTCAGTCACTGCGGCCACGGGCAATGGGGCATTGGATGCACTGGACATCCATTTCATCGTGGCGAATGCTTTTGTAAACCGACCTGGAATACACCAACCAGCCCGATAAGCCGGAATGAGCGATTTTGAGAAAGAGCCGCAGGTCAATACCCATCCTTCTTGATCAAAGGCTTTAATGGGTTTGGGTCGGATGTGATCATAGGACAGATCACCATAAATATCGTCTTCAATCACCGGTATTTGATACTTTACCGCCATCTCTGCCAAACGTTTCTTGTTTTCTTCATTCATCACAAACCCCATGGGGTTATTAAAATTGGGGATCACCGTAATGGCCGAGATCTTATATTTTTGAATGCTGGCTTCCAAGATATCCAAATCCATACCGGTCACCGGATCTGTCGGAATTTCCAACGCCTGAAGGCCATAACTTTCTAATATTTTCAGCAGACAATAATAAGTCGGCGACTCAATAGCAACAATATCACCGGCATTACAAACGGTTTTTAAGGCAATGTTTAAAGCTTCCAGCGCACCGCTGGTGACAACAACATCTTCCGGAAATAAGTTACACCCATATAGCGCTGCACGTTTTACAATTTCGGCTCGAAATTCATAATCCCCTGGCGGAAAATCATAATAAACCAGGCGTTTGTCATTTTCCCGGCATAAACCCGATAAGATACGATTCAGTTCCTGATACGGAATTAAATCCGGATGCGGTGCCGCCATACCGAAGGGAACAATATCAGGCACCAGGGAAGCTGTTGCAACATTATTCAAGACATCCGTAATATCCACCCATTGAACAATCACCTGGGGCTTTGATTTTTCAGGCTCGCCTAAATAAATGGCATTTTCACGAGAGACATAACACCCGGATTGAGGCCGAATTTCAATAATCCCGTCATTCTCTAATGTCGAATAGGCCAAGGTTACTGTCGAAAGGCTAACCTTTAATTGCCGACTGATTTGTCGAACAGAAGGGAGTCGATCCCCTGGCTTATACCGGCCTTTTTCAATCAGGCCAAGGATATGATTCAACACTTCCTGGTACTTAAAATCAGACATGAGCCTCAAACACTGCATCATGGATCAATCATTGCGACTGTATCGTAAAATTATTAAAAAAATTAAACTGATCTGATTTAATTTTTTTAAAATTGTATCTGTTTTTATTAATTGGTTGGCGATAAAGTAGCAATAATTATATCTATACAAGGGCATATCCCTTTATCCCTCTTTTTAATCCACTCCCTGTAAAGGTTACAGCTTTGTGCTGTGGCTAACTTTCAATTGCCATTTTATGAGTAACTTAAGGAGATATTTAAATAATGATTCAAGCATTCAGAACTTCCCCCGCGCAGCTCAACCCTCGGTTTGGCTCTGGGTCTGAGCAACACACTTATGACTTCAAGAAAAGTTGGGAATCCCTCAGCTACGGTACCCCCATTCCCAAAAACCTGCAATTCCCGCCAGGTCTGAATTGGGAAAAACTAGAAGTGAGACTGATTTATTGTGGACCTGTTGATAAGCAACTTGGTTATCGACCGGCACTTGGCTTTAATGCCCTCCAAAAACCGGCATTTGGCTTTCATGAGGGTAAGCTGCTAAGCTTTGACATCGTGCAACAAGGAGATATCAACGTTGCCGTTCCAAGAGATAAGCCAATTCGAGATACTTGGCGTCCTTAGCCAATCGTTGCTAACCGTATTCTTATCGGCTTTATAGAGAAATCTCCGGGTTCTCGATACGGTAAAACCGAAAAAACTACCCTTTCCTGGATGGGGCAGTTTTTTCTTGGCTTTTTTATTAAAAAAGATCAACGGAAGCCTACGGCGAATGGTCATTCAGGTTTTCAAGAGACCTTTACGTTGTTCCTTCAAATTAAGGTCTCATGAGAGGGATTGTGATGCAGTTATGCTTTGATCATAATAGGAAGATTGCATTCAAATCATTGTGATTCAAGCCATCAGAAAGGGATTGGGGCATGCTTCAGCTAGACACACGCAATGTATCCAAAGAGGTGATTGGCAAAACCCATGGATTGGACCTGCCATCCGTTTTCAAACAATACGGGTCTCATATGGGTCAACTGGTGAGCAATCTATGGCAGCAAAAAGATACCCCACAAGCCTGGCGAAAATGGTTGACCCTTGGTGAAAATGAAACGCTTGTCCAGCAAATTAATGCCTACGGCGAACGCATCAAAGGCCAGTTTGAACATCTGGTCATCGTGGGCATTGGTGGCTCGGCACTGGGTGGCATCGCCATGTTTGAGGCCTTACTTCCCTCCTATTGGAATGACCGTTCCCCCGCCCAACGTCACGGGTTTCCCAAATACTACTTTATTGATAACGTCGATCCGGATAAGCTTTCGGCCTTACTGGATGTCTTGGATTTGAAAAAAACCCTGGTTAACGTCATTACCAAAAGTGGCACCACTGCCGAAACCATGGCAGGCTATCTTTGGTTAAAACAAGCTTTATCTGAGGCCGTTGGGCCTGAGAACGTGCCACATCACCTGGTCTTTACAACCGATCCTGAGAAAGGACTCCTGCGTCAAATCGCCCAGGAAGAAGGCATCGTTACCTTTGAGGTCCCTGAAGACGTCGGGGGCCGATTCTCCGTGTTTTCAGCCGTGGGTCTTCTGCCTGCCCGTTTGCTGGGTCTGCCCATTGAATTGCTGCTAAAAGGCATTCGTGACATTTCCCCTGTTTTGCAATCCACCGATTTAACCGCCAATATTGCCGCTCAAGGGGCCTTGATTCAATACTTGATGTATCAACAAGGGCAGCATATCTCCGTCTTTATGCCCTATAGCGCAAAATTGGCGTCTACGGCCGATTGGTACGTCCAACTCTGGGCAGAATCCCTAGGCAAAAAGTACAATAACCAACATGAAGTGATCCATGCCGGCCCAACGCCTCTTAAAGCGGTTGGCGTGACGGATCAGCATTCTCAGGTCCAGCTGTTTAACGAAGGCCCCATTGATAAAATATTTACCTTTGTCCGATTAGAACGCTTCCATCATCCTCTTCAGATTCCCAACCTGTATCCGAACCTTCCGGATTTAAGCTATCTCGGCAATCAGCCCTTTGAAAAACTGATGAATGCCGAATGTGACGCCACACGCGCCAGCATTACCCAAAATCAGCGCCCCAATGTCACCTTGAGCCTACCTGAACTGGATCCCATTCACTTTGCCCAACTCCTGTTTCTCCTGGAAGTTCAGACAGCCTTGATGGGTGGATTACTTGATCTGGATCCCTTTGATCAGCCGGGGGTTGAGCTTGGGAAAAAGTATACATACGCCTTGATGGGACGCCCAGGGTTTGAACACTTGAAAGCGGAAGCCTCCGGTCAGATGCAAGAGCCGGCCAAGGCTTAACCCAAAGCAGATCCTGATTTACCGTCCAGAGGTCACTTGGATCATGGCCTCTTGAAGCTTGGCATTGGAGCCGACAATATTAATTCGGCGCTGGTTGAGCGGGAGCGGTTCACCGGAAAAGCCTGAAACAACGCCACCGGCTTGTTTTATGAGCAAAATCCCTGCTGCGACATCCCAAGGTGACAGGTGCAACTCCCAAAAGCCATCAAGCCTGCCACAAGCCACATACGCCAAGTCCAAAGCTGCCGCGCCTGCTCGGCGAGTTCCATGGGCCACCTTTAAGAAACGGGTATGCAGATCAATGCTACTGTTTAAAGGTCCTTGATCCTCACGTTCGTAGGGAAACCCTGTGGCCAACAGTGAGCGATCTAACGTTTGAACATCACTGACATGAATCGAAATCCCGTTACGAAGAGCCTCTTCTCCATCAACGGCTGTAAAAAGCTCATTTTTAAAGGGATCAAAGACCACAGCGACTTTGGGTTCCCCGGCTTCCACAAAGGCAATTGAAACCGCAAAATGCGGAAAGCCATGGGCATAATTCGTGGTGCCGTCCAGAGGATCCACCACCCAGGCATTCGACAAATCAAAGCCTTGTCCCTCTTGATAGGTTTCTTCGGTAATAATGACTTCCCCCGGCATGTCCTCAGCCAGAATCTCGCGAATGAGTTCATCACATTCCAAATCAACTTGGGTCACCAAGTCCGCTTGGCTGGATTTGGTTGAAACCGTTAAATGATGGCCATAATGAGCCATTATCACATGGCCTGCTGCCAAAGCGGCTCGCTTAGCGGTCTGTAGTCGAGCGGTCAAAGAAATTTGAGGAAGGGTCGACATAAGGCTGTTCCTGAACTTTACACAACATCATATCACTATGATACTGATTTTAAAGCAAGTCTATTCCATCAGTTTGCCCTTGAGAAGCTCGATATGCTCTTCCACTTCCTGCTTCTCTGAGGCCCTCTCTGCCGTATAGGGGAGATAACCGGTAAATTTTTCAATAGCTTTGGCGTAATTTTGGAGTTTTTCATAAGTATAAGCCAGGTTATTAATGGCCGTGGCATACGTTGGATCCAACTCTAAGGCTTTTTCGTAATACTCAACAGCGCTCTCCAGCTGATTCGTACAATACATGGCCAGCCCCAGCTGGTTATAGCCTTTGATATAGGCGGGATCAATCTCAATAACCCGTTTACAAAAGTGAATGGTATCATCCCACTCGCCCATTTTGGCTAAACACAAAGACAGTTCATAGTGGACTTCCAAATGATTGGGATCCAGATCAGCCAAGCCTTTCAAACGATCAATGGCCTTTTGGTAATCCTGTTTTTGGATATACAACTTGCTTAAAAAGACACCGGCCAGCAAATGCTCAGGATTTACCAGCAAGGCCTTTTCATAGGCTGCAATGGCCTCATCTACTTTATTTTGTTCTTCATAAATGAGTCCTAATAAATAGCTCGTCAGCTCATCCCCTGGATCAGGAGCCAGCATATCTGCCTGCTCACCATAGGCCATCGCCGTATCCAAATCACTATCATTATAAAATAGCCTTGCCAGGTTATAGAGGCAATCCGCATCATCGGGATTCAACTTTAACGCCGCTTGAAAAGCCGTTTTAGCCGACTCCGTGTTCCCGAGGTTTTGAAAACAAAGGCCACGGGTGTAAAAAATATCCGGCATCTCGGCATCTAATTGCTCCGCCTTCTCCAGGAGTTGGAGGGCCTTGTCAAACTTACTTTCCTGATAACAATCAATCGCCGCATTATAAAGCCCAATTGCTGTTTTAGGCTGATTCAACCAGGCGCCTAGAAAATTCTGAAGTGGGGCAAGCAAAGACATTTCGAAACCGAACCTCAAATGCAATCGGGCATTTCAGGATCCGAGGCTTTTTCTGATTCACCATGCCAAAGCCAAGATCACCGTACTTTCAGTATAAAAT
>JANWKX010000031.1 GCA_025451145.1 Vampirovibrionales bacterium | reverse complement strand
GCGGTTTCCAATAACGGTAATCACCGATTCCAAGGGCTTTTGCGACATATCAAGCGTCCTTTTCAGGAAGTGTTATGAAGGCATCATACCGGGATCCGGTTTATATCTCAAGGAAAGCTTGCTCAGAACGGATAGGCCTTGATTTTGTCTCATGGGGTGGCTTTCCCTGCCATTCCAAAAGGATACTGCCAGCCGTTAATCCGGGACCAAATCCCATCATTAATCCCAAGGATTGAGGTTCAATCGGTTTTTTCAGAATGCGCTCCAAGATGAAAAGAACCGTCGCACTGGAGAGGTTTCCCAGCTCGCGAAAAGTTTCGGTGGATGCATGGAGGGCATTATTGGAGTCGGGTAGCTGTTTAGCGATATTCTGAAGGATTTTAATCCCGCCAGGATGGACGATAAAATGGTGGATATCGTCCAGGGTTATTCCAAATTGCGATAATAGCGGGTCTGTAAAGTCCTCAAAATGGGACTGAATATGGTCAGGCAGGTCGGGATCCAAGACCATTCGAAACCCTGTGCTGGATAAATTAAATCCTAGTAAATCAATGGTTTCAGGGAAATGGTACATCAAAGAGCCTTTAAGGCAGGGACGTAATTGCGTGGTCGGGCCTAAAATTGCGCAGGCCGCCCCATCTCCAAAAATGGCGGCACTGATAATATTGGCCCATGAAAAATCATCCCTTTGGAAGGTCACACTGGAAAGTTCGGCTGAGATTAAGGCGACATACTTTTCAGGATAGGCTCTGAGGTAGTTTTCTGCATAGATTAATCCAGCGATTCCGCCGATGCATCCCATTTCCATCACCGGTAAACGCTGGACAATGGGTTTCATGTTGAGTCGATTGATCAAATGCGCCTCCAGAGAGGGGGACATATGGCCTGTACAACTGGTTGTAATCAGGCAATCAATGTCAGAGGCATTGAGGTTGGCTCTACGAAGCGCTTCTATCAATGCCTTTTCGCTTAAATCGATGATTTGGCTTTGGTAAATCCTGTTTTTTTCATCCAGCGTCATGGGCGCAAAAATTTGCTCAAGCGGTATTACGGTATGACGGTAATCCACTTTGGCTTGGGTGAAGATTCGTTTGACCTTGGCCTTAAACTGGGGGGCTTGCTCGCTGACCCACAACTGAGCATACGAAAGAACCTCATCAAGATGATAACGATAGGCAGGTAGAACGCTGGCAATCGAAATTATTTTAATGGGCTGGTTCATCATGATGCCATTGTAAAGTTGCTGGTACAGGCGTCTATTAGTCAAAGACATTATTTTAGCATTTGAATATTAAATTGATCAGAAAATCCATCGATCTGACGAGATTAGGATCCATAGGCTATAGGGCGTTCTATGGAGTTTGCTTAATTTTCTTATATTAGGAAAATTTTCAATCTGAAGGTTTTAAAGGATTTTGATAATGCCTTGCAATAAGGGGTTTTTAAATCGAAAAAAAGAGACGCATTTTGCGTCTCTATTGTCCCCCTAGTTCCCGTTTGATTTAGATTGAATCCGGTAAACGCGTTGGTGAAATCTCTTCACGGCCACGTTCCAAGCCTTGGGTCATTTCATCCAGGTTATTTTGTCTTGAAGCGCCTTTTGGGCCAGATTTCATGACACCTGGAATGCCCGTTTTTTGGCTTTCTATCACGCCTTTAAATTGATTTAATACCAACTGAACGATATGATCTAATTTTTCTTGGGAACGAGGCGGAAATTCCCCGGATAATGCTTTTTGAGGTTCATATTCAACGACAAAATTAACGCAGGTATTGCCATCCTTTTCTCGGATAAACGTTAAGGCCCCAGAGTGAGCAACATCGGCATCTCTGACTGTATGCCACGAGATAGTATAGTTCTCGTGTCGCATGCCATGAATATCCAAATCCCAAGCCAGTATTTTATCCTGGGGGCCTAGTACTTCCCAATGCCAGCCGTTCAAGTTCCCTTTATGCCTGACCTGTTTGACGACATTGGCAATTTCCGGATAACGTTCAAAATCCCTGAATACCCGATAGCAATCTTCAATGGGGGCATTAATAATGACTGACTGCTCAATTCGGTCCATGTTCGATGCTCCTTAAACAGAGGGTTTTTTCTGAAGACCAAGTTGTCTGATAAAAAATTGGGGATTTTAATAAGTCCTTAATGTTTAGCTTACATATTTTTTAAGTCAATGAAAATGCCTTATTCGGCTATTTTTTTCCGATTTCAATAGAGTTAAGGCCTTGCCAGGACGTTATCAAAGTGTGCTATTGGGGCTTGTTACCCATTAGGTTGTTTCTAAATTTTAAGATTCCAAAATCATTGCGATACCTAAAACGGTTTTATGATCGATAATGCCCTTTAGCCAATTGGTTGGCAGTGGTTCCGATGGATTGTTTACCTAAAGCCTGTCAGCTAAATAATTTTAGATCAATTAACTGCATGAGTGCGATTTGCATTTCTTCATATTCAAATCTATTTCTTCAAGAACGCCCAAATTTTGCCGTCTCACTTCAGTAAGGTTTTACCTGCGTTACGGTTCGTTTTTTTAAATGGCAAATGGGTTACTCGCTTATCGCTTGAATTGAAAGGATATGGCATATGAAATCAATTAAAAATCGTTTGGCTGCAAGTGTTTTAACAATGATGTTATTATCATCGCTGGCCTGTGTTGCGATTGCAGATGATACCACCGGAGCCCCTCCACCACCCACAGGCCCCATGCAAGGGCAGAATTCTCAGGATTGGCAAAACTTTATGCAAAACCATCCCAATTTTGCTCAGAATCACCCTCAAGCCTATCAATATATGCAAAATCATCCACAAGCAGCTGATAGAAGGATGGACCGTAGCCAGGAAAGGCAGTGGGGGCAACAGCACCCTGGTTGGGCCAAAAATCATCATGGGCAAGCCCGATTTGACATGAGGCATCCGGAAATGGCTGAAGATCGAAGCCAGTTTATGCAAAATCATCCGGGGGCTTCTCAGTGGGCAGCTAATCGTGGTCAAGGTGGCCCTCGCGGAAGATTTGCCGGAGGCCCTGGCTTTAGGCGTCGATAGTCTCAGATAACCGGTTTCTCAATATTAAAGGCCTTGGCTACTTGCCAGGGCCTTTAGCTTGCCTTAGTTCAAGTGAACAAAACAGATTGAATCCAAGGGAAGCGGTTATTTAACCTCTGTTGAGGATTTTAAAAAAATCCGAAATGGGAATCCAGGGCTAAGCCCAAATTGCCAAGCGATTTGGGTCCCTTGATAAATCCCGAGGCTCCATATGGAAAAGCCATATGGAGATATACCCTGGACCGCCCCTATTTTCTTTTTTGGGGCTACGCCCCAAACCCCTTAGAATAAGGGTAAAGGGCAAAGCCTTTTTGAAACAAGAGGGAGGAGTCCAGAGGAGGGAACGGCCTCCGGGCAATCATTTTGGCTAGAATAAATTTTCCTCAACAGAGGTTATTTATTTCGCAGGTAATATTCCATGTGAACAATACCCACTAAAACGGGACTACTATTCGGGTTTGTGTTAGCGTCGTCGACGTTTTGCAGAGAAATACTACTCATTGACAAATTGGGAAAGTTTTTGGCCAAGCCATGAATAAAGTCCTCAATTTGCAGGAAGGTGCCGTATATGACCATTTGCATTGGGACATAGGAGACGTTAGGAGCAATATTATTCACACGACGCGCATTTTCAATACCGCCGGCGACATTCGAGATGGTACAACCGGTCGACATGCTCAAACCAAACAATTGGTGCACAAATCCTTTCTCCCAATTGATAGGATTCGCTTGGTTGCCAAGGGGATAGAGGGGCAACTTTTGGATAATGGGGGGTTGGTTTTGGTCTTTGTGGAGCAGTGCGTCTTGAATTTGCTGATAATGGCTCCATTGCGGTAACAATACCCAATGGCTCAATGCTAAAGCGCCAGCCACTAGGAACAGGCCACCAAAAAACTGACGACGCGCCAGACCAATATCCCTCATGGCTTCGCCCCTCCTTGAGTGACTGGGTTTACCTGTGCGGTCAGTGTAAAATCAAACTCAGGGGGAGCGCTATCCTTGGTGGTAATATCCAATTTTTGCGATTCGATTTTTGTTTGGGGGATATCCGCAAGCAGGTTTTTGGTAAATTGCTCAACCAAGAGCTTATTATACGATTTTCCAATCAAAATTAGCTGATTGCCTTTTTGCAGATGAATGGTTTCCATCTGGATCCCAACAGGGGCGGTTGTCTTTAAGGTTTTTAAGAAATCATCACAAAATAAGGTTTTATGATTAATGTCTTTAAAAATAGTCTCAATTTTAGCTCGCTGTGCTTCCTGTAGGGCATCCAGGTTCCGGTTTTGCCAGATAAGGTACCCGCTCAATAAAAGCACCACCATAAATCCGCTTAAGGCCAGTCGATAAAAGAACTTGGGAAGGATGGGCTGGTAATTGACATAGGGAATCGTCCTGTATTCGGTTTTTAAGGCTTCAATGGGTTTATCTGACAAAAAATCCCAGCCAAACGGGAAACCAATCTCAGTTTTCAGAGCCGCTCCCAATGCGACAGCTGAAGGCTGTTTTGCGGATTGTCCATAAAGCGGGCTGAGAAGGGCAGGTCTTATAGGCGCCCCACCCAGATTAAGTCTCAACGGGTTGATAGGCAAATCCACTCCGGCTTCCTGCCAAGCCAGCCAAAGAGAAACCTCCGTTATCTCAGACTGTGCGACCAATTGTTGTATGGAAGCACTCCAGGCTTCAGGCGTTGAAGGCGTAGAGAAATGGGCCATCACAAGCAGATTTGTCCCACGCCAGAGTGTGACCCAAGTCATTGAACCTGAGACCCCAAAGCACCCCCAGGCGCATTTCGCACCAAACTTCATGAGCAGGGCATCCAAAACGCCTGAAGCAGCCAAGGCCCTAAGCACTGAAAAAGGCTGTATATCAATGGCTAGAATCTTGATACCGATCTCGTAGAAGGCATCACAGTAATCTTTAATCAAGTCGGCCCCTAAGAGGCTGTAGATCACTGATGTAGTCTGCCCATGCTGCCAGAGGAGTGATTGCTGGATGACCGGCACATCATCACTAAGTAGGACCTGGCGCTGAATTTCCTCACGGATCTTTGGCAAAGCCTCTTTTTCTTCCTCTGGTATGGCAAGGCTTAATGTCCCACCATAAGGTGTATAAAGTGATAAATACACGGGATCCGTAAATTGAGGGTGCTTAATGCCAGCAAAAATCTCTTTTAAAATAGAAACCAGTGTCGGGGCATCCAGTAAATATTTACCATCATGAGACACCGTTGCCGAAGGCAACGTCCGATGGGATTGAGCTTCTACCGCAAAGGTTTTAGGGTTCAACCGGACCACGCCAACGTGGGTCGGAGATACTGAAATCCCGTATATATCAGCGGACTTTGGCACTCTAGCGTCAATACCTATCGACGACGGCTACCAGAGCCCAATAGGCGTAATACATTCAGGAACAGGTTCAGGAAATCCAGATACAACGCAATGGTTGCAATCACGACTTGATCATCCTGATAACGTCGGACCAGATTGCTGGTGTCGTAGAGGATATAGCCTGAAAACAGAAGCACTCCAAAACCGGAATAGAGGGTCATGCTCATGGGGAGATGAAATAACATGGTGGCTAAACCAATGAGCAGCATCCCAATTAAGCCCACAAAAAGCACGCCGCCTAAAAAGGAAAAATCTTTCTTGCTGATATGGACATAAGCGCTGAGGCCCCCAAAAATGGCGGCGGTTGCGCCAGTGGCAATGGGGATTATGCCTCCCATTCCATGGGCCACATAAATATTGAGTACAGGCCCTAGGGTAATCCCTGAAACGGTTGTAAAGGCAAACAGCAGTAATATATTCAATGGGTATGCCCGCTGCAGGAACATGCAGGCGAATAATAATACAAATTCAAAGATAATGGCCGGCAAATAGAGGCTCATGGGCATTGATAGCCCAAAAAAGGCGCCAACACAACAGAACAACAAAGACACGCCAAGCATGGAGTAGACTTTACCTACAAATTCCGTTCTATCCTGGATTCGGGCATCACCCAATTGAGTCAGACTCATCGTAGCGCCAATGCTCCTATTTTTGTATACCGCTATACCATAAGGATAACAGGAGTCCTCCCGAAGAGCAATGAACGACCCGATAAGACACATTGAAAGTCATCGAGATATGAGATAATCATGTTTGATAAGGCTTGCGCTTATCTGTATTTTTAAAAGCAGTAAGCGCTTTCACGTCAATCACGTATTGTATAACCTGAGGGAGAATTTATCCCATGTCAAAATCTTCTAAAATCGCAGTATTCTTCATGATCTGCCTCATGATATCGGGTCTTTCTTTAAGCGCTTGGGCCCTGGAGGCAAAAACGCCTTCATCCCACATAGAGGAGTTGGAAACAAAGGCTAATGCGCAGATTAAGCAAGGTGATTTCTTGCTCAGCGCCTT
>JANWKX010000030.1 GCA_025451145.1 Vampirovibrionales bacterium | reverse complement strand
GGGCGATTTGGCAATGGGACTTCTTGAGGCCCCTTAATTGAAGTGCATCATTCGATGATTCACCCGATTCAGAAGGACGATTTGCTCATGGGTTATCTTACAACAACAAGGCTTCGTTTTGCGGCTGATCCGCCTGCCGGTTGGGATCGTCGATTTATCTTTAATGACGACGAAGATTTGGCTTTGATTCAAGCCAAATCCGCAGTCGAAACCGAACAACACTCCCGGCAATTAGAGGATGATTTTGCAGCCTCCCAAGCAACTGAAGCGGAAGGACAAGCTCGTGTGGAACGAACCAGGACATTTGCTGCTGAAGCCCTTTTGAATCTGGTGAAGTTACAGTTCAAACCCTATAACGATGGTGTATCAAAGGCGGGTGTCCAGCACCTGGCATTGCCTTTAAGTCCATTGCTTTTGTTGAAAGGATTCTATGCCACCACAAGGGGGCCCTATGAAGACTTTTACCATAACTTTTTTCCGGCCTTAAAGGCTTATCAAGCAAGAAATCAAGGAGAATCTTCCTGGCTGATGGGTAAAATCCGAGGGGTGATTGATAAGCCTCCAAGCTTTGATTTCTCACAACTGGATGTGTCTCTGGAGCAATTGGCCGAGGTCTTTCCCAAAGAGCAAGAAAACGATCTTCTTCATGTGATTCAGGATTTGGTCAGTATTGGATTGCTGGCACCGGCTTTACAAAAACCAAACGCTTATTGTCTCACCCCATTGGCCTGGCTCCTGTATGACGAAGTTCTCTTCCAGGAAGTTTCCAATCTGCATGCCAAAGCGGCCAAGATCGAAAACCCGGCTGAGGCAAAAGCCCAAATGATGGATGACGTTAAGCGCCTATTGAGTAATCACCATTGGATGCATGTCCCGGATCAGGATGCGGTTTCGCTCTTAACTTCAATTGGGGCATCTGTGGATCGGAGCTTACTCTATCAATCCAGCTTACCTTTTTCCCCCATTACCTTACCCAAAGACACACCACCATTGTTTCATCCCGATTCGGCTTTAGCGTCTCTCAAGAAAATTGATGAGCAAACCGATGAAGCGGATCTTGAGTATGAGCAGGGTAGACCGGGCGACTATAGCATTACCCACTGGCATAAAAATAATATGCGCTGCGTTGCGGATTGTGGAACAGGCCATGGCGAAGTCGCGCAATCCGGTAATAACAGTCTGTTTTATGTCACCGGTGCGACTGGCCCACGACAAGTTGAGCAGTCAGGCGATGGCAGTCGATTCTATACACAGGCTTCGACAGGCAGATCCTTTATCTGGCAGCAGGGCAACCGCTCCCAATTTATGACTGAGATTGATCCGAAGGATGCCATTTGCGTTTCCGGGAAGGGCAGCTCGTTTCAATTAATAAATTCAGGCCCCTTTAGGCTTGTTTTGGAAGGCTCACCGCGTGATTGGGAATTTCATTATACGTTGATAGAAGGTCAAGGCGATGATTCACCCGCTCAGTTAGTGGGTATCCTTGATAATACCAAAACCAAAAGCCGGGTCTGTATTCTCCATCTACTGGACTTTTTAGAAAAACCGGATATTCAATACACCTCTACTCCAGAGGAAATCCGAGGGAAATTTAATACTGAGTATGAGCAGGCGATCAAAAAACATGAGGCCCCTGATGGCTTTGATAACTGGGTAAATTTATAACTTTGATAACTGGTCATGCTCCTTTAATTATTGTAGTCTAGACCCATGGACGCTTATATTGATGAACTGCAAGACAATCTCTTTCGGATCTGTCTTTATGCCGAGAATGGCTTTATTAGCTTTAATCATTTTTTGATACGGGATGAGCAGCCGACCTTAATTCATACAGGCCACGCCAAAACCTTTGACCTCTTGAAAGATCAGGTTTCAACGCTGATTCGCCCTGAAAAACTTCGATATATTGCCTTTTCTCACGTTGAACCGGATGAATGCGGCAGCCTGAATCAATGGCTCAACATCGCCCCGTCATCACAATCAGTGGTGGGCAGAACCTGTGCCACATCACTGAAGGATTTTGCCATCCGGGAACCCCTGGTTTTAAAAGATGGTCAGAGCCTCTCTCTGGGTCAGCATTCGCTGACGCTCCTTGAAACGCCGCATTTCCCCCATGGCTGGGATGCCTGCCTGTTTTATGAATCCCATACCAAAACGCTCTTTAGCTCAGACTTGGGGACACAGCGTGGGTTTAAGCAACAACTGCTGGCAGATGAAACCAGCCTTCAGGAAATGCTTGAGCTTCAAAGGCAGTTGGTCTATATGCCTTGGGGACCTCAGATGAGCCAAGGCATCCGCAAGTTGCTCAACCTGGAGATTGATCTCATGGCGGTCATGCATGGGGCAGCATTACCTTTAACCTTGTCCCTGGAGTTTCTTTTGGCCCTTGAAGCTGAAAATAAGCGGCAAGTGACCCAATATACGAACCGCTTACCCGAAAACGAGTTGAGTGTTAGTCGGAAATATTAAGAATCGACCAGAACGCTTAAGGATTAAAGGACTGACTAAGCAGGCATTGTCTTCAAGACGGGTCCTCGATTAATCAGCTCATTCTGTCGTTCATTAACAGCCGTTCTGTAACTATATTGAGCTCCAAATTCATCCTGGAAATAAACATTCACGGTTGGAACTTTGACATTGTCTACGCTAAATTGCCCCTTGGAGACACTGCCATAAACCTTAGTACCTGGTACAGCTGCCTCAACGACTTTTTCCACCTTAAACGTTCTGGTTTCACGCTTGGTTCTTTCTCCAAGCCCCAGAAACCAACTGAAAACTCTATTGACCGTGTACTGTACCCATAACTTATGGGTACTATTCCAGGCGTCTAAAATTCGCTTCGCATCCGCCAGGACTTGACCATCTTTGCTGACGATATTGACTGAAGAATAAGTATACATAGGCTCAGCCGGGGTACGTTTCCCGAATCTGGGATCAATGACTTTATGTTGTGCGATAGAAGCAATTTGCATAAAGAAAGCCTTTAACGTTAACCGAATCATGATGTAATGTACTACGATTAAAGCCCCTCAAGATATTCTCTTGCCCAATTCCGCTATTCTTTTTACAATCCTTTACTCACAAGGCGTTTAACCATCTCTGCTTCAGAAAAATAGGCAGTCTTTTAAATCGACTTATTCAGCAGTCTCCCTTATTTATTCTGGGGAGTAAGTTCATCGGTGGGGAATTCGGCGGCCACGGGAACACCATTGAACGAGATAATCAAACCGGATGCAATCATTGCTTGGCCCCCCATTTACCAACCTAGATGTAAAGCAATGTAAAAAATAGGGTAATCTTGGCAATCGCGCCTCTTGAGAAACATTAACATCAGAAGCTATGGATGATTTAAACGAGATTTTAGGATTTTAAACAAATGTCGTTTCAAAGGATTATTGTTACTCCAATACCTCAACTTCAACCTCGGGTGAGCTTGGCTTTACCCAAACGGCAATTCGCTTACGGAAGTCATTTCACTACGCCAATCCCATCCCACTCGAACCCAGTTAAATTTGGTTCTGGGAACGCCATTACGCAATGGCTAGGCGGATTATTAATGGGTTCGATTGATTCCGAAAATATCTCGCCTTGGGCTAAAAGGATGTACATCCAAAAATATCAGAAAGAAACAGGCTTCCCCAATTTAGCATTGATTTCACAAAAAATTGAACAGCATGCCAGAGATGTTATTTTACAAGCCTCTCGAGATACAGGTGTACCCGTTATCTGGTCTGGGTATGTGATTCATAGCTCCGTTGCCAAACACCGGGCCTTACCCGGATCAGATTTGGATGAATGGCTGCTACTTATTCGTGGGAATGAAGAAGATAAGCAACGGTTTTTAAAGAAAGCCTCTTCGCTAATCAATCCGCAACTTATGAGAGTTGATGATCCTCATAACTCAATCCATTGCTATTTGGAGAGTGAGGTTAATGCAACAAGAGGCCAGACAATGAAGGAATATTATAATTCCGGAGCCCAATCTGATGAGGCCTTCCACAGGCGTGGAGAAATTATCAAACTGATTGAATATCTGAGGGATGCCAGAACCCTCGTTGATCATCGAACGCGGTCAGAAGACTGGATAAAGCACTCCGATATCTATCAAAACTGTTTCATCTATCGAGATGCCGATTTAAAACTTGCAACTTCTTGTGAAAGCAGGCCTAAATTTGCTTTTCGTGAATACTTAACTGATAGCTTTCCTAACTTATCGCTGGATGAACAATTTTTAATCATCAGGCTCTTTGATGCAATCGCAGATCCATCCATTATGGATCAATTCAGCAATGGAGCATCACGCCATCATTACCAAGAGGTTATCAGGTCTTTAGTTTCAAAGAGAATTTTGGAGTGGGATACAACCCATCAACATATTTTTCCTTTCTATATGGATAGTCACGCCTTTGAAGGCGCTCGTATTGATTTCGCCCCTATACTTTCTCAATGAGATGTAACCAGAGACTGGGAATTGCAGAGCCAAATAAACTGATAAACTATCCGTCCTGAGAAGTGAGTTCGTCGGTTGGAAATTCGGCGGCCACGGGAACATCATTCACCGATGCGCTCCATTGTGATTTATCGTCACGATCAAACAGACCGCCCCGATGGATTTCAAAGTGAATGCCTTCTTCGGTCTGGATATTTTCAAACGAACCATCTCTGGCCCTGAGCCAGTCTTTAATCGTCAACTTCCGAAGCTGGCCGGGATCACCGTAATAAATGTTCGATCCACTATTGGCGTGATCCGTGCTGGCGGTAATGATGTATAACTTGCCATCCGCTGTGCGTCCCGCAAAATCAATTTGTTGATTACGCCTGGCAATGAGTTGAACCGCCTGTTGGACCTCTTGCTGGAAGTCCGCCTGAAACAACGTGCCGTTGCCATGGAACAGAAACTCCATAACGGTTTGAATATCCTGAGCAATTTTCGATTGAGGTCTAAAGCTATTTCCCAACTGTGCGAGAAAAGCGCGATGGACTTCCGGATCTTGGAGTTGAGCGTGAAGGGTCTGGAGGGCCTGAGAAATCGCCTCTTGGGATTCAACAGACGCCACAAATTGGGGCGATCCATCGATGGTATTGACCAGTTTTAGTAGGCTTCGGTAGTCGGTTTGCAATTTTACCCATTCCGGGATCAG
>JANWKX010000029.1 GCA_025451145.1 Vampirovibrionales bacterium | reverse complement strand
GGCACCCGGTTATTGATCTCAACCACTTCTTGAAGCCGAAAGGGCAGGCCCAGCTCCTGAGCCAATGCTGCAATGTGGAGCATAAAGTTGGAAGAGCCTCCGGTTGCGGCATGAATGACTAACGCGTTATGGAGGGCTTTTTCGGTCAATATTTGATCAGCGGTCAGACCGTCTCGAATCAGCTTGACCAAAGTCTCTCCGGCTTGCCTTGCCCCGCGTCGGTGCAGGTTGAGATGGGCTGGTCTCAAGGCAGAGGTGGGTAGGGCCAGCCCCAGGGCTTCACCCATCATTTGCATGGTGCCTGATGTGCCGAAAAACTCACAGGTTCCGGCTGACATGCAGGCATGCTCACAGCAAAAGGCGTATTCTGCAGAATCGGTTTCACCCCGCTTCAAGGACGAAGAAATGGTGCCGACTTTTTCCAGGGAAAACCCAGATGGGCCTAGATCACCGACACCCCCTGGCAGGAAGATAGTAGGCAGCTTCAAGCGGGCGGCTGCAATCAGATGGCCCGGTTGGGATTTATCACCGCCTGAAATAATAACCATGCCGTCAAAGTGTCCGCTTCTGGCATGGAGTTCAACGGCCATGGCCAATAGTTCCCGACTGGGAAGTGATAAGTCAATGGCCTGTGTTCCTTGGGCTACCCCATCACACATGTCGGTGCAATCATACCGGCCAACGGCTCCCCCGGCAATTAACACGCCATCTCGAACATCCTGGGCCAAGGCTTGTAAATGAACGGAGCAAGGGTGAGAATCACCCCCTGAGGTCTCTACCAGGACCCAGGGCTTCTGTAAATCCGATTTATCCCATCCGACGCCCAGGCGCAGTGAATCCGCCTCCGGGGCCTGCTGGCGCATGGATTGGGAATGAAGCATGAGACCACTCGCTTGCGGTAGACGATGACATCAACAGACTAGCAGAAAAAACAGGCGTAGAACAAAAATCATATTCTTTGAGCCCAAAATCTGATTGGATGCTCAAAAAATGACTTTCAGACGTTAGAAATATCTACGAAGCCTTGACGGATTTTAAATCGATCCGCTGTTTTTCTTGCTTAAGCTCCGATCGGACCCAATCCGGCAGATGGAGTCTGCTTAAAGATTGGGGATACACATCGGCTGTTCCATGAAAATCGGTTCCACCGGTTACAATCAAGCCCAGACGTTCGGCGAGACTGCAATGAAACTCGATTTCAACGGAAGAATGGCTTCGGTGATAGGCTTCGATGCCTCGCAGGCCATAATTCATCAGATCGGTCGCCAGATCCTCGATAATCTCCATATCGCCAGGGTGGGCAATGACCGCAATGCCTCCGCTCTCATAGATGGCTTCCACCGCTTCATGGGGCGTGACAGTTGTCCGACGGTGATAGGTCGGAGCTGTAGGCACCAGAAATCTGCGAAACGCCTCGGAAATATTGACGGCACCGCCTTTTTCCACAATGGCTTTAGCCACATGAGGCCGTCCAATGGTCCCTCCCGGACGGGAGTAAGATTGGATATCCTCAACGGAGATTTTGACCTTGCCGTGCTTTTGCATCAGTTGGACAAAATTCTTGATCTGTTCCTCTCTGGCGATGTTGTGTTCCTGGCAGACTTCCTGGAGATACTCATTTTCAGGGTCGATATAGTATCCCAGAATATGGATCTCGTGATCATGCCACCAAGTGTTGATTTCAATCCCTGGAATAATCTCCAGTTCGGTGTCTTTGGCAGCTTCAATCGCTGGCAGATAGGATTGGGTATTGTCATGGTCCGTAATGGCAATGGCCTCCAGACCATTTTCAATCGCCATGGCAACCAGCTCCTCGGGTGACAACGAGCCATCCGAGAAGGTTGTATGCATATGCAAGTCAATCATAGGCGGTTTTCCTTCATGGTTAGTGACGTAGGGTATATCTTTATTCTAGCATTGCCCCATGGGGTTTTACTAGTGAACCATGACGGGAACGTGAATGTTTTGTTGGCAGAAGCGAATTATCAAGGGAAATTTGGGACGTTTACAAATCCAAATATCCGCTTTACACCCCTTTAGAAACCCAAGTTTCTTTAAGTGGGCTAATGATTGATAGCGGTGCTTTTTTCAATTGGAATATTAAATCAAGTCTTCAAGATTAGAGTATTCGAGCATGACAGAGTGAAAGGTTTCTGAATTAGCTTGAGCCGTATTTTTTCGGGATATGATTTCGGAATTCTTTTGCTGTCATTGGATTTGATGTTGTGAGCGATTTTGATAAATCCAGTAATAGTAAGGCTGCACCTTTTGGATCGGCATCTTGATAGTGTGCAAATGCCAGTAGCCGATAGGAGACGCCTGTTGGATTTTGCAATTTTTGGATTTTCGCAAAGCCTGAACTGAGTAATGAGATTAATTTATCCTTTTCTAATGGCAGACCAGGGTACTGCTGGCGGAGTTTAGTAAGATCCATGCTCAGTAAGGCATTTGCCGCAATTTCAACCCGAACGTCATTCCTGGCCAAGGCGCGCTCATCATAGAGTATTCTCTGTATCTCTTCTCGACTGGGAGCGATTAGCACCTTATAAGGATTCACAGTGGATTTTCCATCAGGCGTGATTACAATTGCTGGATCCGGTTTACCAGATGCTTGTACTCTAGCCCGCATTACTTCTACTCTATCTCGCCATTGTTTTAAACGTTTAAACAGAGCGAGAGACCTTGCATCAAAAGGATCCGGAATCCGGTTTCGGAGCATGTAGTCAAAGTCGTTGTAATAGGGTAGGCCTAGCCAATCCGGTACTTCGGCTTTAGTTTCAAAGGTAATCACGGCATTGGGATCCAGGGTCTGCATAACTAAATCTTTATCCAGCAGTGTCGGATCCTTCAGGTCCTTTAAGCTTTCCCGACTTAAGATATAGTGGGCGCTTTTATTGGGCAACATGTAAGGACGGCGGCTGACTTTTTGGATGAAGGTTAACGACGATTGACTTTGACTCCATCGTTGTAGATCTTCTAACGTAAAGCTTTTTCGGTTAAACGCCTTGACATGGCTTGGATCCCTGTCATCGGTCAGGGTGCCTGAGGGTGTGTATTCAACCAAGTCATAATCATCAGCGAATTTCTTCGGGGAAATGGGGATTTCCTCATCAATAATCCAATCGCCTTCTTTGGGCGTGATTTGGTCGACTTTTCGACTGCCGTCGGTTAACTGTTTTTCAACAATTTCCATGGAGCCATTAGGTAGCTTACGGGCTGGACGGGCGGTTTTGGGGGGCGATTTCACAATACAGTAAAAGCGATTATCCACCCTTAAGGTATGGCTTCTGGTGACGACGGTTTTTTGTGAGACTGCTGCTGTATTATCCAGACTATCCATAATGGTATAAACGTCATCCCGGTTGAGCTTTGCCCGGTTAAACTTAGCGATAACCTTGCCGATGTAATCTAAGCTGCAATTCGGTTTAGCAGCCATAGCAAGCAAATCGGCAGCCAATTCAGGAAAATGAACGCCGACGGCTTCGATCTGATGCAGTAAATATACTCTTTTTTCTCTAGATCCTTTGGTGAGTGCCGTTATTGGATTCCAACGGGATTTGAGAATACCAAGTCCTCTATCGACATCTTTCGGGTCAAAGGCCAGTTCGCCGTTATCGGCGCTCAACGCCAAGGTTCTGGCAGCTTCTCGGATATTGGCCCAAAGCAATTCATGACGCTCTCGACTGGGAATGTTCAGTGTATCGATTGTCTGAGTTAGAATTCCATGCCGCATACCACTAAACCGTGGCTGAACAGACGGGGTTTGAAGAGGAGAATTTACTTGTCCAAAGTGAGGCTGAGCCGACGCAAAAAGTCGACTGCCAGTATTGGTAACGGTTGTGAGTGGCGTGTTCATGATTGGGGCCCAAAATTAATTTTAACGTTATTTTTTAATGAATGCCCTCAATGCTCGGAATTGCGTTGATGTAACGCAATATTTACAAATAAATTTTGAATTATTTGAGAAATCCGGGAAGTCCGAATGTTTGGTCAGGAAAATGCCACCATGCCCAGGTGTGCCTCCCAAGCAGTGGCTACCTGTTAGCGATGTCAGTTTTTAGCATCGATAAAGACTAACTGGCAGATTTTTTGGGCCGGTATTTCTCAGGAATTTGAGACCGGAACGTATCTAGCTTCAAATAACTTGGGCTGCTCGGATTTGAAAATGAAAGGAGAAGCAACGAGGCCTCTATTGGCTGATTGTCTTGGTATCGCGCAAAAGGTAGGAGAATATTATTGGCATTGTCTGTACTGCCCCATTTTCCGATATTCTGTAAATGTTGGAAACCATGACTGAGCATATGCATTAACGCTTTTTTCTCTAATGAAATATTGGGGTACTGGGTCTTGAAGGCTTTGGCTTCTTCAGGCACCATGCCTGATAAGGCATTGACTGCCAATTCAATTCGAACATCGTTTGCGGCCAGCGCGCTTTCTTCCAGTAAGGCCTCTAAATCTTCTCGTTTCGGGGGTGGAACAACTTGGAAGGGGTTAATCCTATCCTTGCCATTTCGACCTTCCGATTTGGCTGGGTCCTCTTGACCATGTTGCAGGGCGATGCGACGCCTCATTTGAACCAAATCATCCCAGTCATGTAAACGTTTAAACAGGGCCAGGGAACGAGCATCAAGCGGATCAGCGATCCTGTTTTGAAGGAGGTAATCGTAACCATTGTAATAGGGTAAGCCCACCCAGTTGGGTTCTTTGGGGTTGGTTTCAAAGGTAATTAAGACATTATCGATTAATCGTTGAGGCATTAAGGGTTTATCAAGGCACTCTGGATCAAACAGGGCTTTTAGGGTTTCCCGGCTAATGACAAAGCGAGCGACTTTATTGGGGATCATCAGCGGACGACGTTCAATCTTTTGAATGACCGCTAATTGCGTTGTTTCACTATAATCAGCGCTCAATCTTTGAAGGTCCTGGACAGTAAAGCTCTTTCGGTTGAACGGTTTATGGGTGTTCGGGTCTTCTTCAAGGCCGTCAGGGGTATATTCCACCAGATCATAATCATCTGCAAATTTCTGAGGCGAAATGGGGGTTGTGCCGTTAAACACCCAATCCCCTTCTTGTAATGCCCGAATATCAATTTGGCCGTCAACGAGTTCTCGGTGAATCACTTCCATGGTTCCACCAGGCATCCGCTTGGCAGGCCGAGCCATTTTGGGCGGTGATTTGACAATGCAATAAAACCGATTGTCTTTTCTCAGGGTATGGCTTCGGGTGAACACCGTTTTTTGAGACACGTCCTCGGTTTGATCCAGGCTGTCCATAATGGTATAGACATCATCCCGGTTGAGACCGGCATCGTTGAACTTAATAATGACTTTACCGATGTACTCTAAGCTGCATTTCGGATTGGCGACCTTAGCCAGCAGTATCGCTGCCAGTTCGGGGTAATGAACGCCAATTTCTTCGATTTGTTGAAGCAAAATGGTTCGTTTGTTAAAGCTGCCGAGTGGTAGCCAGGATTTTAAAACCCTGAGACCTTTTTCGACATCTTTTGGATCAAAGGCCAACTCATTACTATCGGTACTTAGGGCCATTGTTTTGGCGGCAAGCCGGATATTTTTCCAGAGTAGCTCTGGACGCTGCCGCACATGTACTCTTAACGCCTCAATGGTGCTATTCTTTGGCTGTTGGCCCTTAAAATGAATAGGGTTTTCTGTTCTTAAAGGCTTTTGAATGGCAGGATTTAATTGCCCAAGGCGAGGCTGAGCCGATGATACATATCGACTGCCAAGGCCTATACCGGTTGTAGGAGGGGTGTTCATTAAAAATCGTCAACGTTAACTCATTGGCCAATATTTCATTTTTAATGCGCCTCAATCTTCAGAATTGCCTGGATGTAAAGCAATGTTTACAACTGAACGCCCTGCCAGGCTCATCTGCAATCCATTTCTATCGCAAGTGAGTTGGATGACTAAAATTTAAAAAAATATTCAAATTGTAAAGATTATTTAATTTGTGATGAAATTGACGCAACGTATTTTTTTGAGGTGGTTTTCTAAAACATACTTCTTAAGTATTTCCCCTCAATACTGTTAGAAATCGAATCAATAAAAAGGAAAGAAACACAATGTCTTTATCCGTTCGCATGGCAACCCCACAACTTCGCCAAAAGCCTTTAATGGCCCCTCGTTTTGGATCAAGCGCTGATTTTGCAAGCGCATTAGCCCAAGTTCAAGCTAAGCATCCAGGTCAGCCCCTTACTCAACAAGATGTTCAAGCTTGTTTACCCTATTTGTTTATGGGTCAGTTTGCACCAGATGTTACAGCTGCTTTAGGACGTTTACAGCTAAAGGATCAAACACCAGCTATGGTTGCACAAGTGCAGAAAGTACTTGAAGCTGCCGAGGCATCACCTTTAGGGGTCTGTAAGCCAAACGTTGGTCTTAGAACATTAAGCTATGATGTTACCTCCTATGAAGACCCTGGCAAAGGGGCAGCTAAAGTTAATAATCGTGCATTTATTGACGTTTCACAACTTCATGGGGATGCTTTAGATGCCAAAATTGATGAGTATAAGCTTAATCGCTTTGGCGATAATGCAAATGCCATGGTTATTATTAACCCCGTCGGTTTTTCTTCCATAAAGTATCAAGAGCTTTTTGCCAATCTTCCAGAACTAAAAGCATCAGTCCTAGCTGACGCTAGTCGAAAAGGGATACCTCCTGAAAAGGCCCTTAAAGATGCAGCTAATAATTTATATGCGACTGCATTTCTGAAATTTTATGGTGATATCTTTAGGGAATTAAAAAAACTCGGTTGTGATTTAACCCGCTTTGGTATTGTGGCCAGCGCTAGTGATAGCGGTGTAGATCAAGCCGCTACTATGCTTGCACAAAGATTTTCAATGCCATTAGCTCATGTGACTTGTATGAAATACGCACAATGGGCTTCTTCAGATGACAGCTTGAAAAAAGTACCCATTTTATTGGCCAATTCTGAAAATGAATATAGTTATGCTTGCTACAAAATGTCCGATGCACTGCTTGTGAATGGCGGTCGTGATTTTGCATTAAGCCGAGATGTCTATAATCATATGCTGCGTGGCTTTAGAACAGATATTTTCCCGGTTGATCTATTTGATTCAATCCTGAGAGCTGAGACCCCAAGCCGAACTGTTGGCGATAATGGCGTGGTTAGTGTTAATAATGCTGCCCGTCTATTAAAACAAATGGGCGTCAGTTCGCGTTTAAATCACCACGCTCAAAATAGGGTTGATTCACCGGATCTCAATGATGAGCAAAATGCGGTTTTAAATAACCTCTTAACGCTTTATTACCGAAAAACCGGGATAAAAGCGCCTAATGCTTAGTAGATTAGATAAATAAGTGGGTTAAACAATGGATAGAGTAGGGTTTTACCAACAATTTCAAACAGCTCCTATTCGAAGGACAAGTTCCCTTCGAGTAGGAGCCCCTACTCTTCAGTTTTGCGGTCAATCTACTCAGCCCGTTGGAGCAAGAGGCATAGATAGACAGTCCAAAAGCATTTTTAGCCTTATAAGAAGAGGCCTTCAATCTCTAAGAGCCATTTTTTCAGCTTGTATCAGGCAGATAGTGAGATTCTTACCTTTCCAATCAGGTGAACCTGCAAAGGACTCACATCATACAAGATACCATGCGCTCTCTGATAAGGCTGCAAGAGAGTTAGATGGACGAGTCAGGGTAAAGGGTTCAGGTGAATCAAAGACTGCAACAGCTCCTGATGATGGGATCAGCTATGCCCCTCCTCAGGGGACCTCATTTGGTGGAATTCGCGTTAAATATGGTGATTTTGAGCGTATTTATCATCGACGGCTCAATTTTACCGCAATGGAGGATACCCCGTTTAGTACGTTCCTGAATACTCATCTTGGTCCGCAAAAACGAATTTTGATTGCAGTGCGTGGCTGGACCCGGGTTAATCCTGAATTTTTTAAAGATCCCAGGATGGTTGGACTTGATCCTAAGCAAAAACAAGACATTGCGGATCAAATTTATATCCATCAAGTCAAGGAATATTTAGAAGCCGTTCTGAGATCCTTAGAAGCGCAGGGGTATAACAGGGAGCAAATTGAAAATAATATCGGCTTTATTTATGGTGTTACCCCGCAAGGGGTTGATAAGGCCATCGAAGATTTTTGCAGAGAGCATCAATTAAAATGTGTCGGTATTACTTGTAAAAAGTGGTTGCCCTACATTGGCGAGGATGAGCCCAATCTGCCGGATATTTATGTTGCCGATACAGCAGCCGATATGACCGCATTAATTAACCAACATGCCGATAAAATTTTATTGTTAGGTGGGCGTGGCCATTCTGCGACCTATTCCAGTAACGGTGAGCCTCTCCAGGCGGGTCAAGACGGTAACAATATCCCTGTCGTACAAAAGATTTTCCCAATTGATATCACTCGGGCAAATCAAATCCCGATCCCAGGTCTTTCTTATAACCCTAAGGCAGATCAAAATGAAGTTGAGAATGCTTCAGCAGTCCTTCTAGGGGAATCAAGCTTTTTCCTGCATAATCAAAATTACTCACTGAACGGCTATTATGAGGCTCAAAGCGATCCGCATGCCCTTTATCAATACTTTGTCGATGCCCTGGCAAATAGCTTGCAACGGGATTTTAAGATTATCGATTCACTCAATGAATTTAGAGGCCATGAAGACGAAGATTAGGGTTGTCTTGTTCTGAGGATCAAAGCCCTTCAAATTTTTTAGCATTTCTTGAAGCGCTTGGGTTGAGAATGATTACTTCTTCTCCGGTCTGTTGTAGCATTGAACAACATCAACTGAAAGCAGCATAATCAGGAGAAATAGGATGCACGCTATTGGTTCAATATCCCCTTATGGGCTTCAGAAGCCTGTAAACCGACCTCAATTCGTTACAAGAACTCACAATGGTTTTTCGAAGGTTCCCGCCGTTTCCAGCCATACCCCTCGGTTTGGCTTTGATCCTAATTTGGGAGAAATTGGGTTGGCCTTGTTGCTTTTACTGGCAGGCTACGGTGCTTTTGGGGAAATCAAGGACCGAAGAAGCAAACCAGCCCAGCCACCACAAGACGGCCCGGATAAAAACGACAAGCCGTCGGAACCCAAGTCTTAACCTGGTTCCATTATTAGGTTTTCAAATTCTCGTTTTTTAAAAGGCTGATCGGTACCGGTCTCATTTGATTTGGCGAGAGGCTAATGCCTTGTCTCAAGCCTTCTGACACCCTGTTGCAAGAAGACGCCCATATTCCCCCATTTTTCAAAGCCTTCTATAATAGACCTTGATCATTGAGACTGGCAACAAAGGAGAACGAATCGAGATGCGGTGTAAAAGTCTATTGGCGACTTCAATCATTTTGCTGTTCTTGGGAGGCGCTATGCCTGGGGCCATGGCCTATGACCCGGATAACACGCATCATCTGGCGCTTTCTCCGCCCCAGCAAATCTCTGCGCCCCAGCAGGTGATGGCCGATGATATCGCCCTGCGCGGCCACCTGACCACGATTCCACAAGGCACCATTATTATGATAAAAATGGATCAGCCTTTGAATTCTGCTTCTAGCAAGTTAGGCGATCCCGTCTCGGCAACCATTGAGAACGATATTTACCTGGATAACCAGATTGTGGTCCCTGCCGGATCCCAAATCCAAGGATCCGTGGCCAGCGTCAACCCGGCGGCCCATCTGGGACGTGCCGGATCGATTGAACTACAGTTTCACAACATTAAAACCACTTATGGCAACGTCTATCCCATCCGCGCCCACTTGGTCACCAACGATAATACCGGGATCCTTAAAGGTGATAGCGATCAGGCCCAAATTGTGAAATCTCTCGGCACGGCTGCCGCTGTCACAGGAGCCAGTACCATTATGGGGACGGCTGCCGGGAGTATTCTGGGCAGTGCAGGTGGTGGGGCTGCTTTTGGCCTGGCGGCCGGCGCCATTGGCGGCATTGGGTATGCCATTGTGCGTCAAGGCAAACAGGTGGTCATCCCAGGCGGCGCTCGCATGAGCATTATCCTGGATCAGCCGGTTGCCACGAACTAAGTTCAGTAACTCTCCAAAATTTAATATCGAGTTGCGATTTGTTGAACGTCTCTTTCGATTTGATTAAATAATGCTTTCAGCCTTGGATCGGTCGTTGCCTTGTTGGGATTGGCTAAATTGGTTACGACACTAATTTTGCGTGAAGCTAAACCTTGTGGAAAAAGAACGTAAAGCCAAACGGCAGAACCGCCCGTATTTGAGGTGACATAATATCCTGGTTCTCCAAGAAAGGCGTGTCCTGCTTCTTCTAGTCTTGGGGGACGGGTAGCATTCTGATAGGTATATAAATTATTTTGTAAATCAGGTCTGAGCTCTCTGACCTTATCGATATATTGCTGGATATGTGTGTCTAAAGTTGTTAATGCGCTCCTAGGAATCGCACTGATTTTGGTACGGCGATACGTTTTTTCATATTCACCAATTAACGCGCTCCAAAATACGCCAAAGCGTAAGGAGGTTTGGTGGGGGCGAATTGAAGTTTGTAGTCCGGGATGAACTTTCACTGTCATAATAGAATCCTTTATTACCCTTATTCCTAAACCAATTAAAATCAGTTATCAGGAATGAATTGAAATCAAAGCGATCATTCAAATCATTCATGCGATTTGAATAATTAAACCAAAAAGGATATACGGATTGGCTAAATGTAACAACATGTTACGGCATTAATATTTATGCCGTAACAGAATCCGAAAGGCTTTTTCATTGATTCAATATTAAGCGGTGGCCGCGTTTTTCAGCTTCTCATCAGCCGATTTTCCAATCACAGCAGTGGTAGCCTTACTGGTCAACATCCCAGCGACCACCGCAAAACCAGCCCCTAGGGCAATGCCAATCGGGGTAAATCCACCCAGAGCAAAACCGATTGAATAGGCATAACAGGCTGCATGGTAGGATAACAGGTTTTTGAAGAGTTCTTTACCACCGGCCTTGACGGTATTCCACAGTTTTGTAGGCGTGCTATCGTTGTTACTGCTACTGATATCCCAGGCTTTTTTCATTTCGAGAGCCGAAGATCCAAAAATCAAACCAATATTTAATGCCGATAACCCTGCGGATAGTGCCCCGCCTTCACCGGCAAAGAATTTAGAGATGTTTCTAAAATGATCCCCGAGAAGGGCATTTTGGACATAGCCTTTGGCCCCTCCCAGCAAGGTTTGTCCGGCCCCGGTTAGATCACCGCTTCTAGCGGCATCACTGACCTTTCCGAAGAATTGTGCAATTTTGGAATCTCCTTTAAATAAGGTCCCAAAATTATCCTTCAACATTTGCGTGTAGGTTCGTTTGAGTAGATTCCCATTTTGAAGCAAAGTCTCAAGTTCGTGTGTTTGACCATCAACAACCGTGTTTAGAACTGTTTTTTGTCCAATCCCTAGAAGGGCGTCCGGGGTGTAATCCTTAAATCCAATGGCATCAGGGTTATCGGCTGTGCTTACCCCATATGCCTTTTTACCCCAGGCCTTTAACCTGTCGGATACACCTGATGGTAGGAACCGGGCTGCTAGAACATCAAATTGGCTTCGAGTCGCCGCCGCCTCCGCTGCGTTAACAGCACTCGAATTGAGTTTTAGCTTCGCTTTTCCAACTGCATCTAAAGAATTTGATTCCGGTAAATTATTTCCACGCTGGAAAATTTTCTTACCATGGCTTAGTAAATTCGCTAAAATATGGTCCTCTGGAAGATTCCCAAATCGGTTGCTAATCGCGGTTGAAACCCGACCGCCTCCCATAAAGTCGGAAATGATCTGATCACCCCCCAGGGTAATCAGCTTTTTAAGCCAATTGGATGTAATTTTGTCTTCGGTGCTTGAGGCGGCTGAGATGGCATAGGATGCAGGTAGGATTTTTGCGAAGGCGTTGGCCTGATCCGACGGTTGAGTACTCGTGGAGCTAGGGATATATTGAGATTGAAACGTATCGGTATAGGGATTGATATTGGTGACAAAAGGACTATCGGCCCCATAGGCGATAGGAAAATTCTGTTGCAAAGCGGTTGGAGCAAATGCAGAAGCTGCTTGGGTAACTGGCTGTTGCCAGTTACCTGATTGAGAATACCAATTAGATGGTATGCCCGACGTCATAAACGCCCCCTATGCTGCCTCGCTAAAACATGTAAAATAAAACAATATATATCCCCATGGATATAAAAACATGTTAAGTTGCAATTTGTGCTAGGATTTTAAGCATTCTCAATATTTCTTTAAGAATAGGAACCATTGAAGATGAAGGGGATTTTTGACCCAACCTTTTGCAAATGCCCGCTAAAGACAGGATTATTGGCCTTGCTTTTGGCAGGCCTTCTGATAGGTTGTTCAGCGCGTCATCAAGCTCCTGAAAACCAATCTGAAACTCATTTACCAACGCCTGTTTTGGGCCATGAAAAACCGGTTCCTTTTGGGGTGTTCGACATCCAGGGCGGTCATGGCCACGGGCAATGGAAACCCTCCCCGCGGAATCTGGTTCGGTAGAAACCATGGATACTTTTAAGGTTCGTGTGGGGGTGGTGGTCCTTGATAAGGAAAACAGGATTCTGTTGGCCCGGCAAAACCATCGGGATTTTTGGGTGCTTCCCGGAGGGACATTGGAAAAAGGCGAAAGCCTGGGAGAATGTGCAGTTCGAGAAATCAAAGAAGAATCAAACCTGGATATTCGATTAGGTCCGCTGCTCTTTGTGTCAGACTTTTTTGCGCCGGATGGCCGACAGGTCATCGATGTCGTTTTTTTCGGGCATTATTTAGGTGGGTCTTTGGAGCGAGAAACTACCCAAAATATTGATGAAATAGGCTTTTTCACCCTGGATAATGCCAAAGGGCTTGATGTTAAACCTGAATCTGTTTTTGAAAGGATTCTGGCTCAATGGCAAAATGAATCTTGGGAATGTGGGGATTACATTCCTCCCGAATCAAATTTCAGGTAAAGTTAGATCACCCTCATCGGATGAGCCCGCCGTTGAGCCGTTAACATTCAGTGGATATTTATTTGGGGTTCGGCATAGAATACTTAAGATAATGACGTCTGGAGCAATGTCTAACGCGATGCCTACTTCAGTGACCCCATCAGTAGAGGTTGCCCCTGAGATAAACGATCCTGTGCGCACTGAAGGTTACCGAGATTTATTCGAGAACAAAACGTTCATTGCCCTGTGGATAGGCCAAATATTTTCGCAAATTGCGGATCGGATAATCTTTGTGGTTTTTGTCACCCTGATTGTGGCAAACTTCGGACCGCAAGGCAGCTTGAAAAGTTTTTTATATGTCGCGTTTACCATTCCGGCCATTTTGTTGACCACAGCGGCCGGGGTTTTTGTGGATCGATGGCATCGTAAACGGACCTTGGTGACCACAAATCTCCTCCGGGCTTGTATTGTGGCCTTAATCCCCCTGGCCATTAAAAGCCAATCATTGCTGGGGCTTTATGCCTGTGCCTTTGGTATTTCGGCAGTGACCCAGTTTTTTGTTCCCGCAGAATCGGCCACCATCCCCATGATTACCAAACCTGCACAGCTCCTGGTGGCTAACTCCCTCTTTACAACCACCATGATGGGGTCTGTCATCTTCGGATTTGCCCTGGGCGATCCCTTAATTCAGGTGTTTGGCCTTCGCAATGTCCATTGGGCTATTGTGGGACTGTTTATTCTTTCAGCCATTGCACTCACCTTTGTTCGGGCCGGGTATCCCGTTTCACTAAAGCTGGCGCCGAAACACTCTCAGCAGGAAGAACTAAAGTCCGCCTTTCATAAGTTTTGGGATGAAATGCAGGAAGGCGTCACCTATTTGAGAGAAGAACCCGTGGTGTTCCATAAAATTCTGAAGTTGGCCGTCCTGTTTTCCTATGTGGTGGCCATGTGTATCTTGTTTATCAGTTTTGCCGGGGCGTATCTATACAAGGATCCTGCCATTGCCGCCCAGAAATTTGCCTGGATTATCACCTTCAGCGGGATCGGGATGGTGGTTGGCTCTCTGTCGATTGGCCGTTGGCTACGCCATGTTCCGAGAGGCAAGCTGGTTTACTCCGGGTTTATCATTGTCGGCTTGGGCTTATTGGCTTTGACGGCCACAAAGTTTTTATCTCAGCACTCTATTTTCCCGGTTTTATTTCCTTATTTAGACTGGCGTGTCTTATATGCCCACACGGTTGCCATTATTTTGGGGGTTGGGGCGGCGTTGGTGGCGGTTCCGCTTCAATCCGTCCTACATGAACTCATTCCTGAAGACAAGCGGGGGAAGGTCATGGGTGTTCAATTCACCTTGCTCAGCGCGTGTTCAACGTTTCCGGTACTGATTGCCGGCGTTGGGGCCGATTTGATCGGGGTCATGCCCATGCTGATTATATTAGGCATTCCGCTCTTGATTTTAGGCGCACGAGGCTTGTACTATCGTAATAAATGTGGGAATGTAGATTATGCTTCAACTTGGTAAAAAGCAGTTATCCCCATTTACGCAGCCTAAAATTTACCTGTCCATTAGCAGTGAAGGCTATGGGCACTCTAGTCGTGCCTTGGCCATTGCCAAAGGATTTAGCCAGCAAGATGTTTTAATCGGATCCTACAGTTACGCCCTGGAGCGAATTCGGCGCGCGGGTCTGGGATGTGTTGAAGTGTCCCAGGAATACAAGCTGATGGGTTCCCAAGGGAGCTTTGATGTTGGTAAAACCATTATTAAAAACCAATCCTCGCTGCTTGCGCTGAATCAAATGGTGGCCGAGGAGAAGCAAGTGATCCGGGACAATGGCGTGACCCTGGTGGTCGCCGATGGGCGAATTGCCCCGGTGATTGCTGCGTCTCAATTGGACGTTCCCTGCTTGATCCTGACCAATCAAAGTGATTTTTACCCATTTTTTAAACATGATTCAGCCCTGGTCAAACTTTTCGGGAAATCTTTCGCCATCTGGATGCGCAGCTGGTTGTCCAGCGCCGATGAAATTCTGATTCCCGATTTTTATCCGCCGGATACCGTGTGCCTGTTTAACCTATCCCCCTCCCTTCACGTGAAAAAGCGAACCCGATTTCTGGGCCCCTTGGTGGCCTGGCGTCGAGATGAGGTCATTCCCGCCCAACGACCCAAGGGTTATGATGCCTATGTGGTTGTGTCCCTGGGAGGACATTCTTATCGCAGGCCGTTGCTGGATGCCGTATTGAAAATTGCGCCCCAGTTTCCCCATGTGTATTTTGAGTTGCTGACCTCTCTACCTGTTTTTCAGATGCCGGATAATGTCAATTGGCGAGGACAGGTTCAGGAGTGTGCTTCCTTCTTCAAGGCTGCCGATTGTGTCGTGACCCAGGCCGGACATAGTACGGCTATGGAACTATTGACCCTTGGCGTGCCTGCGGTGATTGTCCCGGATATGCTTCAGAGTGAGCAAAAGAACAATGCCCTTCGGATGGAAGCCATGGGGGTTGCAACTCGCCTTGAATATGATGATTTAACGGCCGATTCTTCAGCCCTGGCGAAATCGATCGATACCATTTTGAGGTATTCACGCTTTAAACGAAATGCCGAACAGATGGCCATGAAAAGCGCCAATATCAACGGTGTTGAACAAGCCTCCCGGATATTATCTGAGTATGCGCACCGATTGATTGCATACTAACCATAAGGCGATAGAGTGGACATAAACGGCATACAAATTTCATTTGAGAAAGTCCTGCTGTCCCTGGTTATTCTGACAATCTGGGCTGGCGTTCTCATTATGGAAAAGTTTATGCCTCATCAGTCGGCTGCAATCATTTTATTGTGTATTATTGCGCTGTATGGGGTCTTGATTTCCATGGCGACGTTTCACCATCGGCGAAAATTGGCCAAGGGAGATGTGCCTTATATCGATTGCTCACATTATAAGCCTCTTGTCAGCATCATTGTCCCAGCCCACAATGAAGCGGCGGTGATCGAGGAAACCGTTCGAAATTTGCTCACCTTGGATTATGAGAACTATGAACTTTGGGTGTTTGATGATCGCAGTACCGATGGGACCGGCGAAATTCTGGCCAGTCTGGAAGGTAAGGTTTCTGACAAATATCGTTACTTTATTCGCCCTCAAACGGCAACACCTGGTAAATCGGCTGTTCTCAATGATGCTCTGGAACGATCCCGAGGGGAGATTCTCTTAATTTTTGATGCTGATGCCCGGGTGGACTCGGACTTTATCCAAAAGGCATTGCCTTATCTTTGTCCACCGGAAACCGGGGCGGTTCAAGCTCGAAAAGTCATTATGAATGCCGACTGCAATTTGCTAACCCGATGCCAATACAATGAATACCTGCTGGACGCCTATTTTCAGGCCGGACGAGATGTCATCCGGGGAGCTGTGGAGCTGCGGGGGAACGGTCAGTTTGTCAAGCGTGAAGCCTTGTATTCCGTCGACGGCTGGACGGAAGACACTATTACCGATGATCTGGATTTGGCCACGAAATTGCACCTGGCTGGCTGGGATATTCGGTATTTAAACGATGTTCAGGTTCGAGAGGAAGGGATTATACACTTTAAGCCCTTGCTCCGTCAGCGAAGACGTTGGGCAGAGGGTAGCTTAAAACGCTATCTGGAACATGGGTTTGATATGCTGACTTCGCCTCATGCCTCTCATCGTTCCACCATGGATATGCTGGCCTATTTTATCGAGTTTATCTTCCCCCTTTGGGTGGCCGCCGATATCAGTTTGCAACTCCTCAATATGGTCTTAAAGGATTGGCCGAGCCACTGGATGAGCTCTTTGGTCGCCTTGCCTGCATTGGGCATTTTCTTTCTGTCCGGCTTGGTGCTCGCCCTCAGGAACTATGACCGCACGCCTTGGCCCAAGGCCATTCTATGGGCCATCGAAACGGCTATCTTTTTGTTGATTGTCTGGGTGCCGGTGGTGATGTGGATTACGGCCAAAATTTTGATGACCAAGGATGAAGGTCCTCTCAACTGGGGTAAAACCGAACACTTGGGAACTCAGATCCACGTGAAACCTTCTCAATTTGCACGATTCAAGAAATTGCTTCAAAAACCCGGAAGTTAGTCGGCGATTATCCCAATTTGATTGAGCTGAATGGGTGGGTCATCAGTACACAACTGTCCAATGGCGTGTTTGTTGATTTGTATCATAGTATGCCTTATCGGTGTTGTTAATCCATAAAGGCTTTAGCGATGCAACAAGCTGCACGAGAGATTATGTCACAACCGGTGATGACTGTAAGGCCTGAGACGTCTTGTCAGGAGGCCGCCCAGCTGTTTAACATTAACCATATCAGCGGGGCTCCGGTGGTTGATGCACGGGGCGTTTTAGTGGGTGTTATCTCGATAACGGATTTACTGCAATTTAAGCTGGAAAGTGGGATGCCCCTCTCTGATGATGAGGCACTGTATGATCAACAGCCCATCAATGATTGGATTGGAGAACATGGCTATCATATCGAGACATTAACGGGACTGGTGGCCGATAAAATGAGACATCATGTCCTGACGGCCTATCCGGATACACTCATTAAAGAGTTGGCCTACACCATGGCCCAGCACCAGGTTCACCGCATTATTATCTTGAAGCGAGACCAGCAGATTCCGGTTGGGATTGTCAGCTCCTTTGATCTGCTTAAGGTCTTTGCTGAAATGCCGTCGGTCCCGGCGTCTCAAGAATCACATCCTGAGAAATCCGCTCAAAAAAACACCACGACGCAGTCTCAAAAATCAAAATGAGTTAAAAAAGTCTTTGGGTTCATTTTCAATGAAGATCGGAGAGGGTGGGATTCGAACCCACGGTCCAGGTTTAAGCCCAGACAACTTCTTAGCAGGAAGCCGCTTTCGACCACTCAGCCACCTCTCCAAGAACGCATTTTTGGGTGCACTCTCAATTCAGAATGCATCTATTATGTAACTTATCTTGGTCCAGCAAAGATGTCAAACCCTTATCTCACGCCAGTGGGCTTTGGACAATTTCAAGCATTTTAAAGGACTTCCGCTTAAATCGATTGGGATGGTTTGGGTCCCTGCCAATGTAAATAATCTTTACAGCCTTAAGCTCTTAAGGCATTTCTGTCCCTTTAGATGTTTTATAGAGGGATATGCAGAACTGACCAATGGATGGGGTATATTATATGGTCAATGCCGTTACAGGTTCCAGGATCAATTCAAAACAGCACTTTGCCTTACGCATCGGAGCCAGCATAAAATTTGCCGGCACAGACTCAACGCCATCGAAGCCGACCGGGGATGAGCCAGTCACTTCACCTGAAGAAGGTCATGGCAAAAGAGGGATTCTGGGTTGGCCATGGTTTAGGAGATCAAAAACAGAAACCGGAGCATCCAATCAGGCTGATCAAGCTGCTGAGGAGTCTGCCCAGCCAAAACCGGATCCAGAGGCAATCCAGCGACAAATTGCTGAAAATGAGCCACGAATTGCGTCATTACGTCAAGCCATTGAGACTTCAAACCCTAAAGTCATTGATGGAGACACAAATCTAGGAACCCTGCTGTACGTTTATGCCAAAACCAAAACGTTTCCCAATGGCGCGAGCCAGGAATTAAAAAATGCGGTTATTATGCTCTATCGGCTTGCCAAAAGGCTTGAAAGCTATTATAAGGCCTATCATGCAAGTACCTATCAGAGAGAAGGTTTATACGCTGATGAAATTTTAGGATTTTTGGGAATACCGTGCTTGAAAGAAGATGGGCAAACTGCCGATACCGGAACATTTACGTTTGGTCAACCTGAAATCCAGCAGAAATCTAAGCACGGCAACGATGATATGCTTTATTGCTACACCGGTTATATTCTTGAGGCTGCAGAACGTAGCAAGGGTGCTACAGAACCTAGCAAAACAGATCGGGCCCAAGAAGAAAAATTCGATCCGTATTTCGATCGGAATTTAAGAGCATCAATTCCTGATTATATCCGAGTGGTCCGTCAGATGATTAAACGCGAGACCTTTTCACAGACGGATCATACGCAATACTGGATCTTTCCTCCTGCTCCAAAGAAAAAAGCGCCTGCCACTTTGCCTGCGCAGAAGTAAGTTGACTGTGATGCCCTCCATCATGGGATAAAGGGATAGAATGTCCCATGCCATGGGCCTACAGAAACAGTAGGGTTCATGGTTTAATATCAAAACGGTAGATTCCGATTTGGGTTGAATCCTCCCTCCCAAAAGGCAAACTCAAAGCTGGTATTTTCATCGCAATGGCTGTTTCAATTTTTGACAATACCCCAGATAACATCCAGAAGGCCTCTAGGATACTCCATCAGGGCGGCTTGGTCGCGTTTCCCACCGAGACGGTCTATGGTCTGGGGGCAGATGCCTCGAATCCATCGGCCTTATCCCGGTTGTATCAGGTTAAGGGAAGACCCAGCAATCATCCGGTGATTGTTCATCTGGCCGATATAGAACAACTGGACGCCTGGACCCCGAAAATCACATCCGAAATGCGTGTATTGGCCCAAGCCTTTTGGCCGGGTCCATTGACGATGATTGTCCCTAAAAGCCCTACGGTTCTGGATGAAGTCACCGGTGGACAATCCAGTGTCGGAATTAGGATTCCCAATCATTCGGTGGCGTTAGCATTATTACAAGCGTTTCAAGGCGGGATTGCAGCGCCTTCTGCAAACCGTTTTGGTCAACTCAGCCCGACCACATCGGCTCATGTGCTTGATGGTTTAGGCAACGATATTGATATGATCTTAGAGGGTGGCTCGTGCCAGGTGGGGGTTGAGTCGACGATTATCGACTTGTCTCAGGATCAGCCTAGAATCCTGCGCCCCGGCATGATTTCTCAAGCTCAGATCGAGGCGGTTCTCGACTATGATTTATGCATGCCGGTCTCATCCCATTCAACTACCAGGGCTTCAGGGACTCTCCCCAGTCACTACGCCCCCAAGAAACCGCTGTATCTTCTGGATTCAAAAGATCGCTATAACCAGATAGAGACCTTTAGACGTAAAGGCCAACGGATTGGATTACTATCCCAGGTTCCGGCGGATGTAGATTTCTGGCTGGAAGCGCCTGAGTCGCCAGAAGGCTATGCCCATGCGCTGTATGGCTTGCTTCACGAGATGGATCACGCTCATGTGGATGTTATTCTGGTGGAACAGGTGCCCCATGAGGGATTATGGCAAGCGATACATGACCGGTTAAGCCGAGCATCGATAAGATTAGCTGTCGTTCAAGGAGGAACAGATGAAGGATAATCCAATTGTTTCCGTGATTATGGGCAGCAAGTCCGATTGGGAGACGATGTCACATGCAGATGAGATTTTGAGTGAATTTGGTGTCCCCCACGAAAATTTGATTGTCTCCGCGCACCGGACACCATTATGGCTGGCAGAATTTGCCGATAAGGCCGAAAATCGTGGGATAGAAGTGATTATTGCCGGCGCCGGAGGGGCAGCGCATTTGCCGGGTATGGCCGCGGCCCAGACCCCAATTCCGGTCCTAGGGGTGCCTATTGAGAGCCAGGCCTTAAAAGGGATGGACTCCTTGTTATCCATTGTTCAAATGCCAGCGGGTATCCCTGTGGGGGCATTAGCTATCGGGAAGGCGGGAGCTAAAAATGCGGCCTTGATGGCCATTGCCATTTTATCCAATAGCCGTCGTGAACTGAGAAAAGCGCTAAAAGCCTACCGAGACGCCCAAACGGAAACCGTGATGAAGGATCATGTGCTTTGAGAAATATCGCTGAATCACCCATTCTGCCAGGCCAGACCTTAGGCGTTCTGGGGAGCGGTCAGTTGGGGCGGATGTTCGCCATGGCGGCAAAGACCATGGGATACCGGGTTGTGACCTATTCGCCGGAGAAAAACACACCGGCCGGTCAGATCTGTGATGTGGAAATCTGTGCCTCCTACGAAGACCATGAAGCCCTGGAATCCTTTGCCCGTCAGGTGGATGGCGTGACGCTGGAGTTTGAGAATATTCCGGTGGTTGCTCTGGAAACCCTCGAGGCCCTTGTTCCGATTTATCCCCAGTCTCATGTGTTGTATATCGCCCAGCACCGTGGGCGAGAAAAAGCCTATCTACAGGCTCATGGCTTTCCGGTGGCGCCCTTTTGTATGGTCTCTTCGCAAGCTGACTTGATGGCGGCCGTTGAGTTTATCGGGACTCCGGCCATTCTGAAAACGGCAGGTTTTGGCTATGACGGCAAGGGCCAGGTTGCGGTCAATCAGGCGTCAGAGATCCAGGAGGCTTGGGCCCAGATTGGCGATCAACCAGCCATTCTGGAGCAGAGAATTGATTTTGAGAAGGAACTTTCCGTCATCGGGGTGAGAAGCATTCACGGCGAGTTTGTGCATTACGCTGTGGCTGAAAATCAGCATCATCGTCATATTTTGGATGTTTCTATGATTCCGGCAGGGATTG